>JAYTHD010000554.1:0-9377 GCA_043732975.1 Verrucomicrobiota bacterium | reverse complement strand
AGGTCCGCCGGTGCCTGGAATCGTCTTTTCCAACCGGGTCGTCTTCATCGGCTCCGGCACGCTTTCAAAATTCAGTGGCGACCGCAAGGACGCCTATGTCAGCCCCTTTGCGGCGTTGGGTGAGCAGGACGAATTGTTTATCGCCGGGGTCGAAGTTCATGCCACGGCCGCACTCAACCTCATGCGCAACGAATGGCTCACCCGAATGAACCTGCGGTATGAGCTTGGGCTGATTCTTTTGGTCGGGACGATCTGTGCTTTTGCTTTTCCCCGGATGGGGGCGGTGTCCATGACTGCCGCCGCTCTGGGTGCCGCTCTCATCGTCTCGGCAGTCTCCTTTTGGATGTTTGACCGGCATCACCTTTGGTTCGGTTGGTTGATTCTGCTGACACAGGTGTTTCTGACCTGGCTGGTGGCCCTGATCTCCAATTCCGCGCGCTTGTTTGTCCAGAATCGGATCTATCAAAACCAACTCGGACTCTATCTCTCACCCAAGCTGGTCAAGAAGTTTGCCCAGGACAAAGACCAGCGATTCACCAAGCCGGGCGCCATCAAGACGGAACTCACCGTCTTTTTCAGCGACATCGCCGGGTTCACCTCGGTGAGCGAGGGACTCGATTCCGACGAACTGGCGCGGACGATGAACCACTACTTTCAGGATTCGGTAGGCAATTGCATTTTCCCGACGGACGGCACGGTTGTGAAATACATCGGGGATGCCATTTTCGCCTTTTGGAACGCGCCGGATCCGCAGCCGGATCACGCCCGCCGTGCTTGCGCCGCCGCCTTGTTTTTCCGTGATCAGAAGATCATTGAGGTGAACGGAAAGCCCTTGATCACACGCATCGGCCTGCACACCGGCGTCGCGAATGTGGGGAACTTCGGATCCACCCAGCGCATGGATTACACGGCGATCGGCGAGAACATCAACCTCGCCTCGCGCATGGAGGGCCTGAACAAATATGTCGGCACCGAGACCCTGGTGACCGAGGCCACCTACCAACTGGTCGCCCAAGAGTTCCTGTTCCGGCGGATCGGACGATTTATTCTCAAAGGCTTCGAGCAGGCTTTTGGAGTCTACGAGCTTTGTGGTCCCCTGGACGCGACGGCCAAGCATGCGGAGTTGCATGCGGCTTTTGCCGAGGCGCTCGCCCATTTCGAAGCCGGCCGGCTTGACGCGGCCAAGACCGCCTTCCTCGCCGTCAAGGTCCGATGGCCCAAGGACGGTCCCACTCAGTTATTTCTGCGAACACTGGACGAACTGGCGGAGCATCCACCGGCCGGTCCATGGACGGGCGCGGTCGAACTGAAGGAGAAGTAGATTTTTGCGGACTGTAAAAACCGGGGCCGCGTCCCTCCCAGGTTGGAAGCCGCGGAAGGATCGACGGGATTCCGTGGGAGCTGGTTACTTCAATTCCCAACGCTCGCCGAAGAATCCCGCCGTGACGATTTTACCGGGCCAACGCGGGTTCGGCGGCGTATTGAGATCCACCACGGCCCAGTCCGGAAGCTTCGAGGTCTGACGGGCGTTGTTGAGGTAGTCGTAATCCCGGAAGGTGAAACTGCTGTTGAGGACCAGATATTTTTTGGGATTCAACGGATTGGGATAGATGAGCACGGGGGCGTGGTTGGCCGCCGGATAATTCGTCTTGCCCACCTGCAGTCCACTGACGCTCCAGCGCACGGGGAGGCGGTCGGCCAGTTTGCCCAGCAGTGCGTTGCTCGCGGGATCGCCCCAGAGGACGATGTGGTGCGCCGCCAGATCGGCCTCGGTGACGGCAGTGTCATCCTTGATCCGCGCATCGCCCCGATAGTGCCGCCGCCAATGTTCCACCGCGCGGTCGAATTCGGCATGCGCCCAATTCCCCACCAACGGATTCATCGGCGTACCGGTAGGCCGCACGAAAAGAAAGGAATCGAGGAACGCGTCGTCAATCGGGCCCTGGAGTCCGTGTTCCTTGCGAAGTCCATCCGACGGGAGGGACCCGAGCTTCCAGGTTCCCCCTTCACGATGAAAGCTGGCACTCCAGGAGCGATCGGTGCCCGGGAGGGGACCGGCGATGGGAACGCCGTCAATGCGGACGCTGACAGCATGACGGAGGTCCGATTCCCATTCACCGGCATCGAAACGCAGGGTGAGGCCGGAGACGTTGGCGGTCGTGAGTTCGATACCGTTGTCACCCGCCGCTTGCCGCCCTTCCACCCGTGCGGGTTCCCAGTGTTCGCCGAGCGCGTCGATGGTGACCCAGGCCATTTGGTTGTAGCGCAGGGTGTGGGTGACGAAGTGAACGTCGTGCGGGACGGGCGTCCGACCGCGGGCGGCGAGGGCGTCGATCCGTCGGTTCAGTTCCACTTTGGCGTTCTTCTCATAGCTATGGCCGGTCTTGGGGCCAATGAGATGGGTCAGGCTGAGGTTCTCGCGGGCCAGTGCTTTTTCCATGGCGCGCGCGGCCTGGATCTGGCTGTCGTCCGCGCCGCTGTAGGCGACCAGGGGCACCATGGAGCAATTCAGCGCCTGGCTGGTGGAGTCGTACATGCGCCAGAGCTTTTGCTCCCACGGATAGGGCATCAGTTGCTCCTTTTGAAAAACGTTGAGGAATTCGGCGGTTTCGCTGAAGCCGGCTCCCGGCGCCGCGGCGGCCCAGCGGGCCGCGTGGTGCGTCGCAATATGCCAGGCCGACGCCCCGCCCAGGGAGAAGCCGCGCACCACCATCCGATTGACATCGATGGGAAAACGGCGCTGGACGTCGGCGAGGGCCTCCCAAAAATCCGTTTCACCGGCGAAGCGCGATCCGTTGCAGTACCTGCCATAGAGGTGCAGGACGAACGTGTCGACCGGTGCGAACTCGCCCAAATTGCGGGAGCGATCCGTGATGAAGGAAAGCTCGGACAGTTGTTCCCCGCGCCCATGAAACCAGAAGTCCAGCCGCCATCTGCGACCGGAATTCGGCCGGTAACTCGCCGGCACCACGAGGCCGTAGGGTTGCACCGAATCATCGATGCGCGAGACGTAGCCGAGGGCCACGGGGCCGGTGGCTTCGAGCCACGGCGCCCTGCCTTCCCGCCACGCCGTCAACCGGTCCTGCGCGCTTTGGAGCACGGTCTTCGCCGCCGAGAATTCGTTGGTGCGAAAGAGTTCATCATAACGGAGCGCCCAATCGAGGGCTTTGTGGAACACCGCAATGTCCGGCAGCAACGCACGGCGCGCGGCGTCCTTTTCAGTCAACGTTCCACGGGCCGATTCCAAATCATGGCCCAACCGCGCCACGCCCGCAGTCAGTTCCCGCCGGACATCCTCCGGCACCGCGATGCCGGGCGGAGGGACGCGGCGGACCTGGTCGGATCGATTATCCGCCGGGCCGTCGGCGAGCAGGGGCAGGATCTGTCCCAGGACGGAAGCCCATCCGAGGAACGTGGCACGACGGAGAAACTTTGTGACAGGCATAGGAATGGAGGCCGGCATTCTAAAGGGATAATCGCGCGTCCACCAAATGATCCGTGCATTGATTGCCGGGGCTAAATCGCTAACGTTCGACGATGAACAATGGGGCATCGGGCAAAAGCGGAATCGGATTGCGGTGGATCTCCCCGGGGCCATTCCCGACGCCTCCGGGTGCGCTGCGGAAACCGCTGGCTTTGCGCGAATCATGAAGACTGTCAGGCGATTCCACCGTTGCCAGTTGGTCGTGACCCTCGGCGTTTTGTTCGTGGCCTTCCACTTGGCGGGAGCCCCGTTGGTTTGTCGGGATGGTCGACAAACCCTGGCCATGGCGCTGGAACCGGTTCCGCCGGGCCCTTCCCAGACTTCCACGCAGGCTGATGAATGGCGGCTCGCACGATTGGGACCGGGCGGCGTGCCGATTCGCATCGGGCGAAACCTGGTGCTGCACCTCGACGGTTCGCATTCCGTGGCGGACGTGGTCGGCGGACAATCCGTGACCGTGCTGCGCTCCCTCACCCCGAACGTCTGGCTGCTGCGGGCGCCGTCGCCGGAAGCAGCCCTCGCCACGGCCGCGGCGCTGTCCGGTGCGCCGGGGGTCGTGGCGTCCTACCCCGGCTATCGGCGGCTGCACGCACGGCCGGCGGCCTGGAGCGTGGCGCCGAAGGATCCTTATTTCGGAAGTCAGAGTTATCTCGATGGCACCACACTTACAGCCGGCCCGACGTCCACCGGCGCGGACCTGGTGATACGTTCCGCCTGGGCGGTCACGAAGGGCGAGGGAGTGATCGTGGCGATCTGTGATGACGGACTGGATGCGCGACATCCGGAGCTTTCCCCCAATCTCA
Organism: Verrucomicrobiota bacterium; assembly: GCA_043732975.1. Taxonomy (GTDB): domain Bacteria; phylum Verrucomicrobiota; class Verrucomicrobiia; order Limisphaerales; family UBA9464; genus CANIZL01. The sequence goes on along the minus strand of JAYTHD010000554.1, from coordinate 5,090 downwards.
TCGCCGATTTAAACCTCAATTATTTCACCCGCGTGCCCAGCGCGGATCACTCGTCCAATCGCCAGTACCATGGAACGGCCGTGGCGGGCCTGGTCGGGGCGCGCGACAGCAATGGCGTGGGCATTGCCGGAGTGGCACCGCGGGCGGGATTGTGCGGCTGGGTCCTGTTTGATCGCGCCGATAACCTGCTGGAGATCGAGGCGCTGGCGGAATTGTTCACGTCGGCCGGGGATCGCGTCAGCGTGCAGAATCACTCCTGGGGCAATGCGGATTTTGAACCGCTCATCATCAGCGACCTCGAGGCCAACGCCCTGTCCAACGCGGCCACGCTCGGGCGCAGCGGTCGTGGGGTGGTGCATGTGCGCGCGGCGGGCAACTCCCGGGTGTCCGACTATCTCGGGCGGAGCGGGGTGGGGGAGGCCAATCTGGACGGCTTCGCCAATGCCCCCTGGGCGATCACCGTCGGCGCCGTTCGGATCGATGGCCGGGTGACCAGTTACAGCACGGCTGGCGCCTGCCTTTTGGTGTCGGCCTTGGGCGGTGAACGTGCGGATCGGACGGCGCCCTTTTCCCTGGATCCGGTGGGCAACGACGGATTGAACACCATCGCGAATTCCGGGGTGTTGCTGGCCGATTACACGTATCCGGGCCACAACGAGGCCGGTACTTCCTTCACCTCCCCGCAGATTGCCGGACTGGCGGCGCTGTTGCTTTCGGCACGGCCGGAGCTTTCGGCGCGGGACGTGGCCCTCGTCCTGGCCCTGGCGGCACGCCCGGTGGCAGCGGACCCGGTCACTCAGACGAACGGCGCCGGGTTGTTGACCGGCGACAACGTGGGTTTTGGCGTTCCGCATGCCGGACGTGCTGTGGATCTGGCCCAACGATGGCGTCCGGGGAGCAATGCCTGGGCCCTCGTTCGACAAGTGCTTACGAATACGAAGTCGATCCCCGATGACGGTTTTCGGGTGTTGGGATATGCCGGCGATGGCACGCTTCGACTGGATGCGGGGGCGAGCGGTGGCAGTAGCGCGCTCGTCGATACGCGGCAGGGTCGGACTATCTTGAATCGCGCCTTCCCCTTCCGCGACATCGGCAAGGGTGAAGGAGTCGTCAGCAATGATTTGTCAGGTCAGGTGGCCTTGATCGAACGGCGTCCGGCCCCGTTCGAAGACAAGCTCAACACGGCCGCCAAAGCGGGGGCGGTGGCGGGAATCATCATCGATGACGTTTCGTCCGACGCCCGCACACTGATGTTGCGGAACGAATTTGCGCGGATCCCGGGTGCCTTCTTAACCAAGGCGGATGGCGATGCCTTTCGCTCACTCGCCACCAACGATCCGGCGGCGACAATTCAATTCGTCCGCCGGCCGGCGCGATTCGAATTCGCGATCACAAACCCGATGGCGGTGCATTGGGTTCAGGTCCGGGTCCAGATGCAACATTCCCGCCAGGGCGATCTCCGGGTGAGTTTGATCTCACCGGCGGGAACCGTCAGTCTGTTGCAGCGCCCGAGCACGGTGAACGCCGGACAACTCGAGATCTGGGCCTACGGTTCCAAACAGTTTTTACTCGAAGGCAGCGTGGGCGTCTGGGGCTTGGAAGTCATGGACGAGTCGCCGCTTTTGACCGGAGAAGTATCCCAGGTCGAATTGATACTCCACGGTCCGTCGTTGGCGGCGGACACGGATGGCGATGGCTTGGCGGATGGCTGGGAGTTGGTTCATTTTGGTAACCTTTCGGCCGATCCGCGGGACGATCCGGACGGGGACGGTCTGCCCAATGCGGCCGAGCAGGCCCTGGGACTTGATCCCCTGGTGGCGGATGCGGACGCCACTTCGTTGGCCCAGGAATTACCGGACCGTTTCCGCCTCAGTTGGCCGGCAGTGTCCGGCCGCCGCTACCAGGTGGAGTCGAGTGATGGGGAACTTTCCCGGTTTAGTCTATCTGGAATTGCGATCGGCCGAAGCCCCGAAGGTGCCTGGATATTTCCCAGCAATGGCGCAGCCCAGTTGTTTCGCGTCCGCCTGCTGGTGCCGTGACGGTGCGGTGCGGGAAAGTTCAGAGCCCACGGACGCCGCCCCCCCGGGGAAGCACCGTCGTGGTTTTTCAGTGAGCGAGGGTTAACCCAGGTTGCGGGCAACGACTCCAGCGATCGGGAATTCAGAGCCCGTCCAGGGCATCGATGATCGCCTTCTGGACCCCCGGTTGGGAGAGATTCCCGAGATGACCACCCTGGTCGAAAAGGGTCAGACGGCGAGGAGCAAACGTCTGCTCCAACCACTGCACGTCCTCGGCCGCCAGCAGGATGTCGTTGCGATTGGCGATGACGCGTATCCGGTCATTGGCCTGGAAGGCTCCGGTATAGGAGCGCAGATCCGCTGCACGCCGCTGCGTTTCCTCCACGCTGAGATCCACGCCGCGGGTCCGGTAGTAGGGCGCCGCCAGTCGCTTGAAGTAATCTTCGTAGGAGAATTGCAGGATCTCTGCATAGGTCGCCTGGCGGTTCCAATACGCGAGCGGGTTTTTCAGGACGCGCAGATTGGTGCGCCGCTGGCTGCTGTAGATGGCGTCGCGCAACACGAGTCGAAAGGCGCCCCCGATCAGGAAGCGGGATTCGATGAAGTTGAAGGGCGGTACGCCGTCGGGCTTCTTTTCCATCCGCGCCAGGGCCGACACCTTCAGCATGGAATTCCGAATTTTCTCGGTCCGTTCCACGGTGGACCACTCCCGCGGTGCGTTGTAGCAGTTGTCCAACTGCGCCAGCCCGTACATCAGGCGCACCGGCGGATCGATGGCGACAACGCGATCAAAGGCAACCGCGGGTCCGGCACCCGCGTCCGCCGACGCGGCGATGAGCAGCGAATGGAAAGCGCCCATCGAGTAGCCCAGCAGGGCGCGTGAACCCATGTGGCTCTCGTGGTCACGGCGCAGTTTTTGATCAATAAGTCTCAATGCGTTGTGGAGATCCCCGGCGTCCGTCGGCGCGTGGGCGGGCAGCGCCGCGGTGGAGGCGTGTTCCATGAATTCCGGATGGAACGTGCTGCTCACACAGACGACCCCAAAACCATGACGGTAAATCAGCTCCGCCAGCCCCAACACGGGACCGTCCAGACGGTGCGAGCCCAATCCGGGCACGATGTACACCACCGGAGCCCTCCCTTCCTGCAGCCAGTAGGTGTACTTCAATCGTTGGCCCGTGGACGGAATGCGCACGGATCGGGTGAAACCGTGGCCGGGAAAATCCGCCTCCCGCGGTCCGAAGAATACGGCACCCAGGGTCTGCAGGGACGCCGGATCCTGGGCGCCATCGACTTTGAAATCCACCGGCTGACGGTCGCTGTGGAAGGTCGATGCATAGCGAACGAAGTAATAGGGATCGCTCTCCGTCTGGGCAAAACGCACGGCGGACTCCACCGAATCGCTTAGTCGGTTGTAGCTGAATCCAAGACTGGTATAGGAATACGGGTTAAAATAGGTGAGCGGATTGGCCAGCGTATCGCCCACCGCGCCAAGCCCGTCGCGATCGTTGCTGGGACCCAGGAGTGGCAGCATGAGAAACACGTTGGGTCGCCAGCCCCAGTGGGCCAGCGTGCGTCCGAAATCCGCGTCGGCCTTGCCGATCTTGAGACCGGTGGCGACATCAAGCAATCCTCCGCATCCCGCCACCGTATTCGCCAGAAATCGTTCCGACTCCGCCTTGGCGCCGGTCCAGTTGCCCTGGAGCAGGTGGTTGAACACACGCCCTGGAAAAAGGACGTTGCGACTGAGATTCCCGATCGAATTACGAAAGGGCGGCGGCACCAGCGTGCGATACAGTCGGCTGGAAGGCAGGACCACGCCGGTGAGGAGCCCACGGTTCAGTCCCCAGAGCGCCCGGTTCACAGGCTCCAGCGGGTCGGGGATGTATTGCGGCAGTGTAATTGAATCCCCGATGACAGGTCCGATGTTCGTCATACCTGCCGGCATTTGCCCGGCGGCGGCACTGGCCCCGAGGGACAGGGCAAGTGCGAGGCGGGCGATGACTCCGGGCAGGACGCCGGCGCCGACAGCGCGGGATGCCGTTGCCTCTTCCAGGCGCGCGACATCCTTTGTCCGCCTGGCGCGCCCGGAAACCGCTTGGCCCCCGCTGCTCACGCGACCCGGCGTAGGTTCCCCCGGCGGAGAAATCATCACGGATGTGTCCCTGACAGAGAATCGATGCCAGTGCTTTCGTCGAAGGCTGCTTAAAAACCGAACCACCATGGCCGCAACAGATAAGGTCGCACCGTCGGCGCAATCTCTATTCCATGGTAAATCGCTGCCGCGCTGGGCTGCCCCGCATGCGATGGAGGGTGCGAATCACCGCCGACGCCGGTGATCTAAGGTTTCCCTCCATCGAGACCCGCGGCCGACAAGATCTGCTCCAGCGTGGTTGTCGAAAGCGGGATCGGGTTCCCCTTCATGCTGCTGGATTGGAGCGCTTTTTCGATGATCAGTGGACGTTCGTCGGCGCGAATATTGAACGCCGACAATGGCGGAATTCCAAGATCGGCGGTCAATTGGCCCAGCCATTCGGCCCCGGCTTCGCTGTCCGCGGTCGGATCCCCCGTCAGCATCCGGGCAATGCGCGCGTAACGCTCCTGGAGGACTCGGTGCGAGGGACTGGAGAATGCGCGGAGCGCCCGGATATTGGCCCGCACGACCGGAGCGAGGAGGGCGGCGCACAAGGCTCCGTGAGGAGCCGCTGGATACAGCCCTCCCAGCGGACCCGCCAGTCCATGCACCGCACCCAGTCCGGCGTTGGCCAGGGCGATCCCTCCGCAGAGCGCTGCGAAGGAGAGGTCCTCCCGGGCAGCCGCATCGGATCCGTCCAGACATACCCGTCGCAGGGATCGCGCGGCTCGCTCGAGCCCGGTCCAGGCGATGCTGTCCGAAAGCGGATTGGCGCGCCCACTCACCAATGGCTCGAGGCATTGGGTCAAGGCGTCCATGCCAGTGGTGGCGGTCAGGTCGCGGGAAAGCGAGTGGGTCAGGAGCGGATCTACCAGCGCAATCCGCGGCAGGAGTTGCGGATGGCGCACACTGACTTTGGCACGGTGTGAGAGGACGGT
>JAYTHD010000553.1:0-14740 GCA_043732975.1 Verrucomicrobiota bacterium | reverse complement strand
ACTTTCGCTTTGCTCCAGAGCGGCTCCGCCCTTGGTCAGACTGGTGAAGAGCGTGGTCACCTGCCCGCCCTTGAGATAATCGATCAGGCGCGTGACCATGGCCTTGGTTTCGGAGTCGGTGCCGGCGCTCATGAGGCTGGTGATCGGGTCGACGATGACCACCGCCGGTTGGAAGGCGGCGATTTCCTTGAACATCGTGGCCAGGTGCATCTCCAGCCCGTAGAGCGAGGGTCGGGCGGAATGAAATCGCAGCAGGCCGCGCTTCACCAGCGGTTCGAGGTGGAGGCCGATGGAATTGATGTTGCGAATGATCTGGTTGGGGGATTCCTCGAACGAGAAGAAGATCACGCGTTCACCGCGCTGCGCCGCCGCGTGGGCGAAGCAGGCGGCCGTGATGGTTTTGCCGGTGCCGGGCGTACCCGTGAGGAGGATGCTGCTCCCCCGGAAAAAGCCCCGTCCACCCAGCATCGCGTCGAGCCGTGGGATGCCGGTGGAGATGCGTTCGCTGGAGATCTTGTGATTGAGACCCAGCGACGTGATGGGCATGACGCTTAACCCCTGGTCGCCGATGAGAAACGGAAACTCGTTGGTGGCGTGCAGGGTCCCGCGATACTTGACCACACGCAAATGCCGGGTGGCGATCTGGTCATTGACCCGGTGATCCAGCAGAATGACGCAATCGGACACGTATTCCTCCAGTCCGTGGCGCGTCAATTGATCGCGACCGCGCTCGGCGGTGATGACGGCCGTGACGCCCTTGTCCTTGAGCCAGCGGAAGAGCCGTCGCAACTCGGCGCGCAGGATGGCTTCGTTGGGCAGGCTGGCGAACAGCGCCTCGAGCGTATCCAATACCACCCGCTGGGCGCCGATTTTGTCGATGGCATGATTCAACCGGACAAACAATCCTTCCAGGTCGTATTCCCCGGTCTCGTGGATTTCACTGCGCTCCACGTGGACGTGCTCCAGGAGGATGGTTTTGCGCTGGACCAGATCGGCCAGATCAAATCCGAGGGAGGCGACATTGGCGGCGAGTTCGGCGTCCGTTTCCTCGAAGGACATGAAGACGCCGGGCTCGCCAAAGCGGGTGGCGCCCCGAACCAGGAATTCCGCGGCAAAGAGGGTCTTGCCGCAACCCGCCGCACCACACACCAGCGTCGGACGTCCCCGCGGCAGGCCGCCGCTGGTGATTTCGTCGAGCCCGTGAATGCCGGTCGGGCATTTGGGCAGTTGGGTGACGCCCGGGGCGGCCTTTTTTCGTCGCGGTTTCATGGCAGAGATCCGGAGGCTATTGGCGGGAGGATTTTTTTTCGTTCAAAATGGGCTGGGCGGCCAGGGGAATTTCCGCCTGGAGCGTCGTGCCGTGGCCGGGGATCGACTCGATTTCGAGCGTGCCGCCCACCATTTCCATGCGTTCGCGCATGCCCACCAGACCCAGCCGATGGGTCCGGGGTCGCCGTCCCGAAGCGGGAATCGGGAAGGAGCGCCCGTCATCCTTGATTTTCATCCGGAGGACCTGGCCCCGTTTTTCCACTGTCACGTGCACCTGGCGCGCCCGGGCATGCTGGTGGACGTTGTTGAGGGCCTCCTGAGCCACGCGGAACAACGCCGTCCGATGGTCGATGGCCAAATCGTCCACGGCCGTCGGGGCGGTCAGTTGGGTGCGCAGGCCCGTCTGGACGGCAAAGGATTGCAGGAAGGACTGGAGCGCGGGAACCAGCCCCAAATCATCCAGGACGGTCGGGCGCAACTCGCGGGCGAACCCGTGGACGATATCGACCGACTTCTGGACGAGGCTTTCCGTGAGGGTGATTTGCTGGTGGAGTTTTTGGGGATCGAGGGACGCCACCTTTTTCAACGCGGCCAGGCGGAGGCTGATGCCGGTCAGGGTCTGCGCGATGACGTCGTGCAGGTCGCGGCTGATGCGCTTTCGTTCCTCTTCCTGCACGTGCAGAATGGCGCGGGAAAGCTGTCGCAACTGCGCCTGCATTTCGTGCGCCTGCTCCAGGAGACGGCTCTGGCTCCGCTCACTTTCCTGCAGCGATTGCTCCACGGCCTGGCGGTGGACAATCTCCCGTTTCAACTTCTGGTTGGAAGCGGTCAGCACGGTCAGGCGCCGCGCGGCCGCTTCGGCATGCCGCCGTGCCGAGATGTTATTGAAGAAGCAAACGACCCCGAGTTCACCCGCCGGCAGCGTGACCCGCTGGGTTTGCCATTCGTAAAACTCCTTCACCCCCGTGTCCTCGCGCTGTCCGGAAAAGTTGAGGTTCCGGTAAGAGGTGCCCGTCTTCAGGGTGCGCCGGAAAATATTCACGATGCGCTGGGCGACCGGCTTCGGCCAGAAGATGGGAAATAGATCTGCAATTTCGCGCCCAATCAGGGTTTGGACCTTTCCAAAAGCCTGCTGCGCGATGGGATTGACCTTTTGCAGGCGCAGGGCGGCATCGACGACGTAGACGCCCAGGGGTGCCTGCGCGATCAGGGCGGAGAAAAGGACCTCGTTTCGGTGAATCGCGTCCTCCGCCCGCTTTCGATCCGTAATATCGCGGATGTTGCATTGGATGATGGCGTGCCCATTTTCCTGATAGAGATTGGCCACCACCTCGACGTCCTGATGTCCACCCCCGCGGCGTTCGAGGGGCAGGTTCTCATAGCGGACTTCGTGCTGCCGCTTCAGTTTCCGGAAGATCTTCTGACTGGCCGCCTCATCCCGGAGCAGACCGATTTCAAATAGTTCCTTGCCCACCAACTGGTCATGACGGTATCCCAGCAGGCGCGTCAGGAAGGGGTTGGCGTCGACGATCCGGCGGGTTTCGGGATCGATCAGAAGGACGCCGTCATGGGCGGCTTCGAAGAGGCGCCGGTAGCGAATTTCGGAGATCCGCACCTTGTCCTCCGCCTGCTTGCGCTGGGTGATGTCCATCATCGCCACGCGATACGACTGCCCGTTCGGAGCCCTTTGAGCTTCGAGGTTCACGAACCGCGCCGGCTGGCCGGGTTGGGCGAGGCGGAAATCCCGCGACGATTTGGCGGGGCCCGGCCCCACTTGTTTCAGGAAGGCTGTGAAGTCATTGCGTTGTTCCGCGGCCAGAAGGGACACCAAGGGCCGGCCGACCAACCGGGCGCGCTCGATGCCCACGAGTGCGGCGGCGGTGAGATTGGCGAGCTGGATCGTACCGTCGGCGGCGAGGGCAAAATAGCTCACGGGGGCGAAATCGTAGAGGTTGGTATAATTCTCCAGCAGAGCTTCCAAACCGGCCCGGGCTTCCAGAAGCTCGCCATTTTGCATCTCCAATTCCACCTGATGGACCTGCAATTCATGGAGCAGTTGCCGGGGATCCCCGGTGGTCTTGATCAATCGGGGCGGCGTCATTGGGGTCCCGGACGGCGGCCGCAACCGGGCCTCGGCGCGACGGCGGAGTGCGGCGGCGGGCGGGCCCGGGAGCGGGGCGGGCTTCGGTGGGGAAGGGGAGTGGCGCATGGCGGACGGAACTTACTCGCAAGCGGTAGGGAGGAAGTGCCGGTCCCAATATAGCCCGCCGCCGGCGCGGTTTCCGAGCACAAATTCGACGGTGTCCGTCCCGCAGCAGGGGGATCGCTTCATCGGGGGGTCTTCGGTTTCCGAGTTCGCCACGGCGCGGCGGGGGACGGCAGTTGCTTCGTCAATTCGGCATGTTGCCCGCGCAGTTTGGCCTCCAGAATCTTGGCGACCGTAATGTCTGCAAAAGTGATGACCACGCCATCGATCCGGTCGTCCACCGTGCGATAGGGCATGATCCGCACCGTGAACCAGCGGCCGTCGCGCGCGCTGACCGACTTCTCCGCCGAGACCAGCGTGCGCAGCACCCGGCGGGCATCCGGGGCCAGCTCCGGATAGCGCAACCCCGAAGCCAGATCGGTGATGGGGCGGCCTTCGTCGGTGGGGATGAGCTTGATGATGTTGGTCGCCTGCGGGGTGAAGCGTCGCACCTTGAGCGCGTTGTCCAGGAACACGGTCGCGATATCCGTGCTGTCGAGCAGGTTCTTCATGTCGTCGCCCGCCCGCGAAAGCTGATCGACCTTGGCATGCAATTCGGCGTTGACGGTTTGAAGTTCCTCGTTGAGCGACTGCATCTCCTCCTTGGATGTGGTCATTTCCTCATTGGTGGATTGCAGCTCCTCGTTGGCCGAGCGGAGTTCCTCCTTCGAGGCCTGCATTTCCGCCTGGGTGGCCTGGCCTTCCGATTGAGCCAAGCGGAGGTCCCGCTCCATCTGCGCGAGGCGGGCATGGCGGACCGGCGATTTGGAGACGCCGGTGGCCGCCGGCGGGCCCGCGGCGGCGGGCGCCGGGGTAAAGACGATCAAGACCAGATCGTGGAGCAGTCCGGGCTCCTGGAGTTGTTGCAGAGTCACATTCACCCCGGGTTCCGCGTCGGTGGCGCCGAGCTTGAGTCCCTGGAGGGTGACGCGCTCTTTCTGCTGGAACACCTTTTGAAAGGCGCGGGTGAGTTCGAAGCGCAGGCCTTCGCGGGCCATCGCAAAGAGGTTCCAGTTGGCCTTGCCGGCGGCGGGCTCGAGGTATTTGCCGGTCCGGCCGCAAATATAAAAGATATCGCCCTTGTCGTTGGTCAGGATCGCGGGCGGTGCCTGGGTCCGCAGGATCAATTGCTCCGCCAGGGTCTGGAGACTGACCGACGGTTTCAGGACCGGCCGGCGGGCGGATCCGTGGGAGGGAAGCCCATTGAACGACGGGGGAAAATCAATCACCTCGGGCCGCAGGAGGGGGCCGGTTCGACGATAGAGTCGGGTCTTGGCGTGCAGCGGGGCAAAGAGATCGGTTCGGCCCCCCGTGGTTTCCGCACTGCCCAGCAGGAGCAGGCCACCGGGGCGGAGGCAATGGTGAAACAAGGGAATCAATTTTCGCTGCACTTCCGCGGACAGGTAAATCAGCAGGTTGCGGCAGCTCAGGATGTCCAACTTCGTGAAAGGCGGATCCATGAGGAGGTTTTGCGGCGCAAAAATCACCATTTCCCGGATATCCCGGCGTACCCGGTAGCCGCCATCTTCCTTGACGAAAAAACGCCCGAGGCGTTCCGGCGACACCTCCCCGGACAGGGTGCGCTTGAAAAGGCCCTGGCGGGCCTGGTCAATGGCGTCCCGGTTGAGGTCGGTGGCGAAGATCTGCAGCGCGAAGTTCGATTTGAGAGCGGCCCGCTCGACGGCCTCCTTGAAGACGATCGCCATGGAATAGGCCTCCTCCCCGGTGGAACAGCCCGGCACCCACGCCCGCAAGGCGTGGCCCGGCGCCTGGTTCGCGAGCAGACTGCGCAGGGCGGGTCCGCACAAGCGATCCCAGTCCAGGGGATCGCGGAAGAAACGGGTCACACCAATCAACAGTTCCTTGAAGAGCCAGCCGCACTCCTGCGGATTCTCCTGCAAGTAGCGGACGTAGGTGGGCAGCTTGCCGATCTGATGGAGGCCCATCCGTCGCTCAATCCGGCGATAGAGGGTGTTCCGCTTGTAGTGCGAAAAGTCATGGCCGGTTTGATCCCGCAGGACGATGATGACCTTTTCCAATGCGCTCGTGGAGGCTTCGGCCAGGGCCAGCTTCCCCGGGGGAAACAGGGGCTGGCTTTGCCGATGGGCGAGGATCTTGGCCGGCAATTCATCCACGGAAGCCACGACGTCCGCCAGGCCGGCATCGATCGCGCTGCGGGGCATGCCGTCAAACTTGGCGGTCGACGGTTCCTGCACCAGTGCCAGCCCCGCCTTCTCCTTGATGGCCCGCAATCCCAGCGTGCCGTCCGTGCCCATGCCCGACAGAATGACGCCGATACTGCGTTCCTGCTGGTCCTGCGCCAGGGAGCGGAAGAAGAAATCAATCGGCAGGCGCTGCCCGCGGGGGGAGACGGGCAGCGACAGATGCAGGACGCCCCGCAGAACGGACAGGTCCCGGTTCGGCGGAATCACATAGACGAAATCCGGCCGCACCCGCGTGCCATCCTTGATCTGGGCGACCTTCATGCGGGTCGCCCGCTGCAGCAATTCCGGCATCATTCCCCGGTGGGTTGGATCCAGGTGCTGCACAATGACCCAAGCCAGGCCGCTGCCGGTCGGCACCTTGGTCAGCAATAGCTCCAAGGCCTCCAGTCCTCCGGCGGAAGCCCCGATGCCAACGATCGCAAAGGCGGCGTCCGGTGACGCTGTCGACGGGCTCGGGTCAGGGCTACGGACGGCTGCCTTGGGACGACGGGGCGGGGTGGGCGGCTTTTTCATTCACTCAAAGAGGGGGACGGATCTCCCCCGCCACCCGGCTCGCCGGTCGGAAGAGCCTGACACCGTGCGATGCGGCGGCATCCGCGAATTGCCAGCGCCCACCGGCGGGGACGACGAATGCCGACTCCGCAGCCCGCTCCCGGCTCATGGCCCAGCGATTTTTCCAACGCCCCTTCGAAGGCGTTGGCGAGGAGTACCTGCGCATCCTGTTCATAATTCGATTATCTCCGTCGCGGGGTGCCGACATCAGGCGATCGCTTGGCCCAACCCATGCTCGGGGCGGGCGGCCAACGCGTCGATGGGGTGAAACCCTACCGGTTTGCCCCGGGGCAGATCGTCCCAACGCGGGTAGGGTTACACCCCATGGTCGCCCGCCCGCCGTGATGGCAACTTTCCTTCAGGGCAAAGGCTGCGTGAGCTTCCACCCGCATCCGCCAAATACACCATGAAATATCCCATCTTAATCGTCACCCTCGCCGTTTTCTCCGCCGGCTGCGGCCCCGGCCCCGCCCCCACCAGTTCAAGTTCCCCGTCGCTCTATCCCATCGAGAGAGTGACCAACGTCGCCTTGATTGCCGTCAAAGACTACCCCTTTGCCCAGAAGGCGGACTTCACGGCCAAGATGCGGACGCAATTGGCCGAGATTAACCAGGAATTGGACCTGTTGGGCGCCAAGATTGAGAAATCCGGAGAAGCGGTGAAAACGGCCGCCCAACCCAAGTTCAAGGGACTTCGTGATCTGGCGGATAAGCTGAAGATCCAGCTGGAGGAAGCCGGAAATGCCTCCGAATCCACGTGGGAGGATGTCAAGAGCGGCACCTCGAAGGCGTTCGAAAGCCTGAAGGAGGGCTTCCAGCAATCCCGCCAATGGGTCAGCGAAAAAATCGCTCCGTGAACCGACTTGAAATGGTCATGAAAACTTTAAAATATCTCGCGGCCGCTCGTCCGGCAATTGCGGTGTCGCTCCTCGGTCTCACGCTGATGGGCTGCATCGGGTATGTGGAGCCGTCGGGGCGGGCGGACGTGCTGGTGCGGTCGCCGGTGGTGGTGGTCGATGCCGACAGGAGTGCGCCGGATGACTACGTCTATTATCCCGGGTATCAGGTCTATTACAGTGACCACCGCCATCAATATATCTATCGCGACGGCCGCTCCTGGGTCTCCCGGGGGTCCCCACCCCGGGTCTCCGCCGAGGTATTCCACGCGGCCCCGTCGGTCCGGTTGGACTTTCACGACTCGCCGTCGGCACATCACACCACCGTCATCCGACAGTACCCCCGGGGCTGGCAGCCGCCGCGCGGCCGGCATGGCGAACGAGGCAACGAGGGCGGAGATCGCCATTAGGAAGTGCTGGCCCGGAAATCCTCCAAAGCCCTGAAAATCTCCGTCCGGCCTATGGTCCTTCTCCGAAGTGCGTTGGTCCTGGCGCTGGCCGTGTGGCTGAGCACGTCCTTCCGTGCCGGGGCGCAGATTGATCCCCTCCCGCGCAGCCTGTTGCAGTTGGGCGTCGATCAATCCCTGACGGGGGGCGGCCCGCAGGCCATCTATGCGTATTACTACTACAACAATCCGAGTTTCCTCAGCACCAACGTCGCGCTCCGGCTGGCGATCGCGCCTGTCTATCTGGATGCCGAACTGGGATTTCGCGAGGTCCTGCCGCATACCGACGTGGGGATCGGCCTCAACGGCGGCGGGTTCGGCGAGAATTATTATGAAATCCGCCAGGGAAGGTACCTGAAGGAAGAGAGCTTTGACGGGCATGGGGGCGGGATATCGCTGAATCTCTATCGCTTGATCGATCCGGACTACTTCATACCCCTCAATTTCGTTTTCCAGGGCGGGACCCACTACTCCACCTACGGCTCCACCAGCCGGACTGCGGATCTTTTTCAGATCCCCGCCAACCGCGAAAGCGCCTTCACCAAGGTGGGCCTGCGCTTTGCCGGCAAGGAGCCGATGCTCGATACCGATCTGGGGATGGAACTATCGATCTGGTTTGAACGCCGGTGGCGGTTGAGCCATGATGACTATGGCTTTGCCGGGGATCGGCGGGTGGAGCCCGCGAGCAACCTCTACTGGCTTTACGGCGGACTCAGTTACGCGTGGACCAACACGGGAAACCAGGTGGCGCTGGGATTGAACGCGGGCGGCTCTGACAATGCGGATCGTTTCAGTGCGTGGCGACTTGGCGGTGTGCTGCCACTGGCGGCCGAATTCCCGCTGACCCTGCCCGGCTATTACTATCAGGAGATCTCGGCCCGCCGTTTCGTGCATCTGAGCGTCCGCTATATTGTGCCCCTTTCAAAGGATCATCGATGGCAGCTCCGTTTGGATGCGGCCAGCGCCTGGGTTGACTACCTCCCGGGATTTGAGCAACCCGGCCACTGGCACAGCGGCGTTGGGCCAAGTCTTTCCTTTACCTCACGCAGCCAGGTTTGGCGGATGATCCTCCGCTACGGCTACGGGTTTGATGCCCTCCGAGACGGCAGTTCCGGCGCCCAAAGCGTCGGCGCCCTCTTTCAGTACAATTTCGAACAACGGAAGGTCCGGGACCGCTAGTGCCCCGTGGGGTAGGGTTATACCCCATGGCGCAGAGGCCGGGAGAAAGTCAGCCTGACGCCGTTGTGGTGAATCTACCGACCGTAAATAATATGAAAATGCCATTGAATCGTTCCCTCGTGCTCCTCGCGTTTGCCTTCCTGCTCGGCATGGCGGGCATGGGATGCAATACCGCCCATGGTTTTGGCAAGGACGTGGAGCGGGCCGGTGAGAAGATCCAGGACGGAACCAAGTAGGTCGGTGATCTTGAGCATTCTGTGGTTGCTGGGTCTGGTGACCCATTGGACGTTGGGTGGGTTGCTGCATGTCTTGCTGGTGGTCGCCGTAATTATGGTCGTGCTCAACCTCGTTTCCGGGCGACATCGGACTTTGGGTTCGAGATGAGGTTGCGCCCGTCGGATTCGGAACGGGCTTTCCCAATGAACAATGCGATTGATGAGGACGGGCGTCGAATTTCCGCCAGCTTTCAGGCAGGCCTGCAGAGGCTGCTGGTGCACTCGTCCGAGCAATGGCCGGCGGACGCCGAAGAGGACGGTCGCGCAGAGGCCCGGGAAGCGACCTCCTTTGGCGTCAACCTCCCTTGGCTTCCGCCCGCGGCCGCTCCGGAATCTTCCGGGCCAGCGGCGGGAGCGAAGAGCCCGTTGGGGCGCCACCGCCAATGAACTCGCGCGCTCAGAGATTCTGGAACGAGGGCAAGGCCGGGGAGTTGGGCTGGCTTTTTTTAAGCCCGGCCGCCCATTAAGGTTCAGTGGCACATCCGAAAGCCCGCCGACGGGCTTTCGGAATCTCCCTTTGAGGCGAGTGGTTTCCCTGCGGCGTATTATTGCAGGGTGATTTCCACGTTCTGGCCGGTGAGGGCAATGCCTTTGATGACAAAGCCGGAGCCGGATTGGAGCCGGTAGAAGCTCGTCCGCGCCGACCGGGGAACGGTCAGGATCATCTTCGCAGCGTTAAGCGTTTGGCCGATCGCGTTCCCGTAGGGACCCGTGACCAGCATCGATGAATCCAGAGTGGGCTCCGTGGTCGTCGCCGGGGCATGAACGGCGTTCGCGTCCAAAGTCACCGCCGTTTGAGCCAGCAGCCTGCCATTGATCGAGGCGCCGGTCGCCAGGCTGATGGAAGTCTGCGTTATGAGGATTCCCTCAAAATGGGCGGTCGTTCCAATGGCGACGTTGCCGAAGGATTGCCAGAAGATGTTTTTGGCTTGGGCACCGCCGGCCAGCACGATTTTGGTGCCGTTTGCCTGGGTGATCTTCTCGGCGATTTGGAAGATCCAGACCGCATTGGGACCGCCATTGAGAGTGACGTCCGACGTGATGGAGACACTCGTCCCCCACTTATAGAGTCCCGGGACCAGAGTGAGCCCGCCAATTTCCCCGGCGCCGAGTTCGGTGAAATCCGGGTTGCTTCGACCCGCCGCGTCATTGTACGCGGTGAGCAGGTCGCCGATGGCCGTGGTCAGGTAGGCTGGAGTCGGAATGGAAAAATCGGCGGCATATATTTTCCCAGTCACCTGAGAGGAGGTCGCAAAGGAATTCCCGGCCGTGAGGCTCAGGCTGAAGCCGGTGATGGCCGTGGAATCGATGGGGCTCACTCCCATGTCTCCCACGACGGCCGACGCCGGGACGGTGGAAATACCGGATTTGGCCAGAATCGAAAAATTGCCGGCGGCGCCGAGATTTACCGGCGCCTGGGCGGCCATGGTTTCGGAGCCGGGAAAATGGAGGCTTGCAGCCAGGGTGAAGCCGGTGAGGAACCGCCTGGACGGGTTCATGCCAGGTTGAGAATTATTTGCAATGGTCATAGTGCTTCTGGTTTTCCTGGTCGAGCCCGCCGTCCCCAATGAGGATTCCTGCGCGCATCCCAAGTCTGGCGCGACTCTCCAGGTGGTTTGGTCTGCTCGGTCAAGCCGTCCAGGTAGTCCGAGGATCGGTCCGTGAGCTGGATTTGCATATAGGGTGAAGACCCCACGGTCCGCGCAGTCGTCCGCCCACTCGACGAGGGCCACCGCCCGTGAATCGATGCTGGGAAAGCGGCGGGACAGCACTCTGTAGGCCGGAGCGGGAACTTTGTCCGGGGTGTTGACCCCATGTTTTGGGTGCGCTTCGAAGCCGAGCCTCGGAGGTGATCATGAGCGGCTTGATCTTCGAGTCGGCTCGCTCCATCTTTCGTCCGGGCCCGCCCGCGGCAGGCGTGTCGTGGCCCCAAATCGTTGACGGCGTCGAGGCTTTCCCCGGCTCGGCGGCAGTGGGTCGGGGAGCGTGCGGGACGGGAAAATTATTCAATATGAAGTGTGAGTTCCTTGCCTTCGGTGTTCCGGAAGGAAAGACCGTCGACCTGAATGACTGGGCCACCAGGATAAAACCGGTCTATAAATCCAAGAAGGACTATCGGGAGCGGCTCGTGGCCGACGTTCAAGCGCTGAGCCGCCTGCAGCGATTGCTCTACGCGTCCAACAGTTACTCGGTGCTCCTGATTTTCCAGGCGATGGACGCGGCCGGCAAGGACGGTGCGATCAGTCACCTGTTGTCCGGGATCAACCCGCAGGGGTGTGAGGTGTTCAGTTTCAAGCATCCGACGCCGGCGGAGTTGGAGCACGATTTTCTCTGGCGGACGACGCGGTGCCTGCCGGCGCGCGGTCGGATCGGTGTGTTCAACCGGTCCTATTACGAGGAGGTGTTGATCGCCCGCGTGCATCCCGAGATCCTGATTGGAGAGGGGGTTCCGACCGGGCCGGTCGCCCGAAAGGTGTGGAAGAAGCGATTCCGCTCGATCGTGGATCTCGAGCAGCACCTGCATCGCAACGGCACCCGGATCATCAAGTTTTTCCTGCACCTCTCGAAGGAGGAACAGCGGAAACGCCTCCTGGCGCGCATTGATGATCCGGGCAAGAATTGGAAGTTCAGTCAGGCCGATCTGGTCGAACGTAAATTCTGGGACGAATACATGTCCGCCTACGAAGCCTGTCTGAGCGCCACCAGCACACGTTACGCGCCTTGGCATGTGGTGCCCGCGGATGACAAGTGCAATGCGCGGCTCATCATTTCGCGGATTGTTATCGAAACGCTGCAAAGCCTCAAATTGCGCTATCCGAAGCTGGGCAAGGCGCAGCAAATTGAGCTACGCGAGTTTCGCAAGCAGCTTGAGAAATGAGTGCTGCGAGGGCGGCTCCCCGGGAGGCCGGTACGGCGTCGATGGCGGACACCCTCGCGAGGCTGGAGGTCAACCCGGACCGCGGGCTGGGGCAGGGAGAGGTGATCAAGCGCCGGAGTGAGGGCGGGTACAACGAGGTGCCTGAGCGGAAGGCTCATCCCGTACGACAGTTCCTGAAGAAGTTTTGGGGCCTCTCGGCGTGGATGCTCGAGCTGATCGTCATCGTGTCCGCCGTACTCCGCAAGTATGGGGATGTGGCCGTGGTGAGCCTGTTGTTGCTGGTCAATGCCGTATTGAATTTCCTGCTGGAACGCCGGGCGGAGGGCGTCGTGGCCGCGCTGCGCAGGCGTTTGCAGGTTAATGCCCGGGTCCTGCGCGATTCGACCTGGCAGATCGTTCCCGCCCGGGAATTGGTTCCAGGGGATATCGTTCGCCTGCGCTCCGGTGACCTCATTCCGGCGGACCTGATGCTCCTGAGTGGAATAATGAGTGTCGACCAGTCGGCGCTGACCGGCGAATCCAAGGACGCGGATAAGCAGCCCGGGGAGATGCTTTCATCCGGGGCTGTCGTCCGCCGGGGTGAGGGCAATGGAGTGGTGCTGCTGACCGGTACGAAGACCTATTTTGGCCGGACCACGCAGTTGGTTCTGGAGGCCCGTCCGAAGCTGCACATCGAAGCCGTGGTGACGAAAGTGGTCCGCTGGCTCTTCGTCATCGTCGGCGCCCTTCTGAGCGTCGTGATGGTGTTGTCGTTGATCCGGGGAGTGCCCCTGCTGGAGATGGTTCCACTCCTTCTGGTTTTGCTGATGAGCGCGGTACCGGTCGCTCTGCCGGTCATGTTTACGGTGACCATGGCCCTTGGGTCGAAGGAGTTGGCGAAGCGGGGCGTGCTGGTGACCCGACTGTCGGCCGCGGAGGATGCCGCGACCCTGGACGTGCTTTGTGTGGACAAGACGGGCACGATCACGATGAACCAATTGGTCATCACCGGCGTCTTCGCGCTGGAGAATGCCTTGGAGGACGAAGTGTTGATGGCGGGCGCGCTCGCGTCCCAGGAAGCGAACCAGGACCCGATCGATCGCGCCTTCCTGACGGCGGCCAAGGATCGACACCTCTTGGGCTACCTGGGCAAGATCACTCCAGTCTCCTTCGTGCCTTTCGATCCGAAGAACCGACGAACGGAAGCCGTCATGGAACAGAACGGGCAGCGGATGCGGGTGATGAAAGGGGCTGTGCGCACGATCGCGGAAGCCTGCGGACTGTCGCCGCACGCCATTGAAGCCCTGGAGGGTCGGGTCAACGAATCGGCCTTGAAGGGATTTCGGACGCTCGCCGTGGCACGCGGCCCGGAGTCGGGACCCCTTCGGCTACTCGGATTGGTGTCGTTATATGATCCGCCCCGCCCGGACGCGAAACAACTGATCGCCACACTAAGTGACCTCGGGGTCGCGGTGAAAATGCTCACCGGTGACGCGTTGGCCGTCGCCAGCGAAATCGCGGGCGAGGTCGGCCTGTCCAACATTCGACACGTGGCGGATTTGAAGACGTCGAGCGGGACAACGGTTAAATCTTCACCGCAATTCTTCACTGGGGTTGATGGATTCGCGGAGGTGTTTCCGGAGGACAAATACCTGGTTGTGCACCAACTCCAGGCCGCCGGGCATGTAACCGGGATGACCGGCGATGGCATCAACGACGCTCCGGCGTTGCGCCAGGCGGAAGTGGGCATTGCCGTCAGCACGGCCACCGACGTCGCCAAGGGCGCGGCCAGTGTGGTCCTGACGGAACCAGGGTTGACGAACATCGTGGCCCTGGTCGAGCAGGGGCGGACCATTTATCAACGCATCCTGACCTGGGTGATCAACAAGATCAGCCGGACCATCCTGAAGGTGGCTTTTGTGTCGATTGCGTTTGCCGTGACGGGCCGTTTTGTCATCTCGGCGTTCGCGATGCTGCTGCTGACTCTGATGACGGATTTCGCCAAGATTGCTTTGGCCACCGACAATGTGCGGTCCTCCCCGAAGCCGGAAACCTGGAACATCGGGGGCTTCATCGCCGTGTCCGTGGTCCTGGGTATCGCGATGGTGACGGAGGCGCTCCTCCTCCTCGGGTGGGGATGGTCGCGCTTCGGTTTAGCAATGAGTGCCGATGCCCTCTGTACCTTTAGTTTCCTGCTGCTGCTCTATTTCGCCGTGTTTTCCGTGGTCTCGGCGCGGGAACGTCGTTGGTTTTTTGCAACCCTGCCGAGCAAAATCCTCATCGTGGCCCTCGTCGGCGATGCGCTGGCCGGCAGCCTGCTGACGCGAATGGGTCTCCCGGGACTGAAGCCGTTGCCCGGAGAGCAGATGCTGGCGATTTTCGGCTACGCCGCAATTTCCTGTCTGGGCGTCAACGACGCATTGAAAATGGCGATGATGAGATGGCATGTCGCGGGTGCCGTCGGCAAGTAGGTGATGGACGTCCGAGCCGGGCTTGCGCATCTTGCCGCTGAGCGATCCGTGAAGTTGGATCCGACCGCCGGGAGCTCTGCGATCCGGCGCCGGCGATCGAAAAATCCCATGGGGTCAAACATTGATTATTGACAGTGTGATCTTCAGACGACGAGTGAGAGTCGCCAATTCCGGGCCTTCCTATGCCAGGCACCAGAAACGACGAATTCTCGACTGCGCCAGCGTTGGCCTTGCCTCCACCGGCCCCTCCGGGTTCCTCTTGGCGCGACCCTGCGCGCGAACGCCGGGTTGTCCGCCATCCCTGGACACCGCGATTAGTTTTCGCC
>JAYTHD010000552.1:0-5411 GCA_043732975.1 Verrucomicrobiota bacterium | reverse complement strand
CGGCGGGCATTTCTCCACCCTGGCGACCTTTGAAACCCGCGGGCTGGTCAGTGGTGCGGTTTTTTTCGATGCGGATGGCGACGGCGATCCCGACTTGGCGCTCGCCTGTGATTGGGGACGAATCGAACTGTTCCGCAACGATCAGGGGAAATTCACTGCGATCACGGACGCCATGGGATTGGGCGGCTATCGTGGTTGGTGGAACGGCATTGCCATGGGTGACTTCGACGGAGATGGGCGGATGGATCTGGTGGCGTCCAACTGGGGACGGAACTGGAGCCCGGATCATCCGATGGGCGCGGACGCGGCGGTGCGCCTTTATTATGGGAACCTGGGGCAGGCTGATGCCGTCCATACGTTGATCGCATCGTTGGATTCGGGAACCAGGAAATGGCTCCCCTGGCGCGAACGGAAAGTGCTCGTCGCGGACATCCCCACGGTGGGGGAGCGTGCTCGGGACTATCACACCTACGGACACATGAGTGTCGAAGAATTGCTCGGCAACCAACTGGCGCAGACCCGACAACTCGAAATTAATACCCCGGAGTCCATGGTGTTCCTGAATCGGGGCGACCACTTTGAAGCCCGCCGTCTGCCGATCGAAGCGCAGTTCGCGCCGGCCTTCGGTATTGTGGTGGCCGATTGGGACGGCAATGGCACGGAGGATATCTTCCTGGCCCAAAACTTTTTCGGCGTCGACGACGAAACCTCGCGACATGACGGCGGCGTGGGCTTGGTATTGGTGGGGGATGGGCAGGGAGGATTTCGGTCGCTCGGACCGCGGGAGTCGGGAATCTCCATTCCCGGCGAGCAACGCGGGGCGGCCGCCGCTGATTTTGACGGAGACGGCCGGATGGATCTCGCGGTGGCACAGAACGGCGGTGCCACCCGACTTTTTCGCAATGTGCAGGCCAGGCCCGGATTGCGCATCACCGTCCGCGGTGACGGCGCCAATCCGTCGGCCATTGGCGCCCGGGTGCGGGTCAAAAGCGGCGGAGTTTTCGGCCCGGTTAAAGAGATTCACTTCGGCAGCGGCTTCTGGTCGCAGAATTCCACCACGCTGATCGTGGCCACTCCGAAACCGCCGGACGCCGTGGAACTCCGTCTGCCCGGCGGCGCACCCCACGAATGGCCCCTGCCGGCGGGCGCACGGCAGGTGGAACTCTCGTCCAAAGGCGTCCTGGCCCAGTGACGATTCCGCGGCGGCATGACTATGGCGGGAGGGGCAGCAACTGCTACCTTGCGGTCGTGCCTGCCGAAAGTCGCCCGCTTGGCCACCCATGGGATGGTGCCTTTACGCTGATTGAATTGCTGGTGGTTATCGCCATCATTGCGATTCTTGCGGCCCTTTTGCTCCCCGCCCTGACCCGCTCCAAGTCCTCGGCCTCGGCCGTCACCTGCGCGAGCCAGCATCGGCAATTGAATCTGGGTTGGGGCATGTATGCCGACGAAAACAGCGAACGACTGGTCAACAACCACGGCATTGGCGAGACGCGCAAAAGCAAGAATACCTGGGCTAACAACCTGCTCGATTGGGGCGACAGTGAGGGGAATACGAACATTGTCCTGCTCACCGATTCGCTGCTCGGGCGATACGTGGGACGGGAGTGGAAGGTTTTCAAATGCCCGGCCGACACGGTCCGGGCGGACAATGGACCGCGGATCCGCAGTGTTTCGATGAATTCCCTCGTGGGTGACCCCGGGGAATTGACCAATAAATTCAATCCGTCCTACACCCAGTACTTCCGCCGTGCCGAGATGTCCCAACCGGCCCAGACCTTTGTCTTCATTGACGAACACCCGGATTCGATCAACGACGGCTTCTTCATGAATAAGCTGGAAGAAGCACCGCGCTGGGGCAATCTGCCCGGCTCCTGGCATGGGGGATCGGCGGCGCTCTCCTATGCGGATGGCCACGGGGAATCGCACAAGTGGGTCGTGGGCGGCCCGGACGGCACGATTCGTCCGCCGGTGAAGGGCGGTGCCGGGGGAATCTTTCCCGCCATTCCGACCACGGATTGGGACTGGTTGAAGGAAAGAACCAGTGTTCTGATGGTCCGATGAGCGGACCGGTCCCGTTCCATGACCGTCTTTCTCAACGGCCAGTTTCTCGACGAGTCCGCGGCCCGCGTGCCCGTGACTGATCGCGGGTTTTTGTTCGGCGACGGCATTTTTGAAACCCTCCGGGCGGCGCGCGGAAAGCCCCTTTTCTGGGCGGAACATTTGGCCCGTTGGCAGCGGGGCGCGGCGTTGCTGGGGATTGGGTCTCCGCTGAGGCCGGACGCACTGGAATCGACCGTCGACACCCTGCTGAAACAGAATCAACTGCTGGACGCCGTGATCCGGCTGACGCTGACCCGCGGATCCGGCCCACGCGGCTACTCACCGAAAGGTGCCGGTCATCAACCGACGCTGCTCATTTCCGTCACGGCCGCGCCCGAACCTTTCGGGGGACCAAGGTCCGGTTGGGATCTGATCACTTCGCGGCAGGTGATACCGCCCCGTTCGGATCTCTCGCTCATAAAGCATACCAATCGATTGCCCTGGATTCTGGCCCGCGCCGAGGCCGAGGCCGCCGGTGCGGATGAAGCCCTGCTTTTGACCAGTTCCGGATCCATGGCGGAGGCTTCCGGGAGCAATCTCGCCTGGTTTGAAGGGGATACCTTGTGCGTGCCCGCCACCGAGACCGGGGCGCTGCCGGGGGTCATGCAGGCGATCGTGCGGCAGCAGGCACGGGACTGGGGTTGGACCGGCAGCGAGGCCGTCTGCCCACCGGATCAGTGGTTTCGGGTTGAAGGGGCCTTCCTGACAAACAGCGTCCAACTGGTGGTACCGGTCCGGTCGCTGGACGGGAAGCCGCTGCGCTCCAGCTCGAAAACCCTTCAGATTATCGACACTTTACGCCTGCGCTGGTTCGCGGAGGGGGGCTCCGGTGGCTGAGCATTGACCACCGGGGCGACAATCTGTGCGGTCTTTTTCAACCAAAACGCGGTTGTCATCATGCGAGAAACCAGACAGAGTTAGCGGATTCTGTGGGGTATTGGCGCCACCCGATCCGCACCTTGCCGGTGCGGATCGGGTGGGGGCGGCTGGTTTCCCGTTAATTTATTTAAGACATGTCTGAGACGTCATCAGTATCTATCGGCGGCCGTTTGAAGCAGGCTGCTGGCGGTATCATTCACTGGCTGGATTCCGACTACCGCGCGGAGGAACTGCTGCAACTCCCCAAGCAACCCGACCGGGTGGAATGGGTTCGTTCCATCCCCTTTGCGATCCTGCATCTGGGTTGTCTGGGAGTGATCTGGACAGGGTGGAGCTGGTTTGCGGTGGGGCTGGCCGTGGTGCTCTATTTTGTGCGGATGTTTGCGGTCACTGGTTTTTTTCACCGCTATTTTTCCCATCGAACCTTCAGCACCTCGCGGCCGATGCAATTCCTGTTGGGCGTCTGGTGTGGCACCTGTGTTCAACGCGGCGCGCTCTGGTGGGCGTACACGCATCGGCATCATCACGCGCACTCGGACGAACCCGAAGACAAACATTCCCCGCGTCAGCACGGTTTCTGGTGGTCGCACATCGGCTGGATCACCAGCCGGGAGAATTTCCCCACGGATTATCGGAGGATCAAGGATCTCGCCAAGTTTCCTGAATTGGTCCTGTTGAACCGGTTTGACACCACCGTCCCCGTGCTCTTCGCCGTTTCACTCTGGGCTCTGGGGGTCTTGTTGCAGCGCTTCGCCCCGAGTCTCGGCGTCACCGGCTGGCAATTGCTGGTCTGGGGCTTTTTCATCAGCACCACCGCCCTTTTCCACGGTACGGCCACCATTAATTCCCTGGCTCATGTCTTCGGGCGCCAGCGCTATGAAACCGGTGATGACTCGCGCAACAGTTTCCTGCTCGCCCTGGTGACCATGGGCGAGGGATGGCACAACAACCATCACCAACACATGGGCACGGTGCGGCAGGGGTTTTACTGGTGGGAGGTCGACCTCACCTACTACACGCTCCGCATGCTGTCGTGGACCGGTTTGATCTGGGACCTCCGGCCCGTGCCGAAGGAGGCGTACAACCCGGCCAAGCAACTGGCCAGCGCGCCGGCGCCCACGCTCAGTATTCCCGCCAACACCGCCCGTCTGCCGCAACCCTCGCTGGAGAATTCCTGACCCGGATTGTCAGAACTCAGCGGTCCACCCGGATCAAGCCAAACTCCTTGGCGCGTTCATCCAGAAAATGGACGATCAGCCGCCGGAGATCATGCCGGGTGAGGTTGAGCCACCACGCCAGCGGAATCAGCAGGAGGAGCAAACTCCACAACCACCACTTCCCGAGCGCCCCGATCAAGATCAGGAGGGAGCTTGCGATCGTCAGAAACAGCGCCCGCGACAGGAAACTCCAGCCGGCGCGGAGCCGACAGCGCAGCAGTTGACGGCCACCCGAATGAAACTCCGTGGCCGTCAGGAGTTCCAGGCACGCCCAGCGCGAGCCGTAGATTTCCACGTCGTAGCGGTTCCATCCGGAGTCGGGCTTGTTCTGCCAACCGCGTTCGTCCAACCGGGACAGCACGCGGCCGAGAAAGGCGGTGCGATCCACGCCCAACTCGGACCAGTAGAGCAATTGCTCAAAATTCGCCGACTGCCCCACCAACGCCAGCGACGCAAGATTTTCGCGGGCGGAAAGCGGTGTCTGCTGGCCCCGCAGGTGATTGCGATGACGCGCCCAACCGCGGACAATCGGCTGCAACAGGAACAACAGCGCCACCAACGGTCGCGACCACCAGCGCAATTTGGATTGGGGTAATTCCGCCTGGATTCCCGCCGTCACACAGGTGCCCAGAGAAAACAGCAAACTGGCAATACCCACGGTTCCCACGTACGGCAGCACCGCGCCCAGCACCAACAGCGGCAGGGTGATCAGGACGTGATATTCCAGACTCGTGACCACGAGCAGTGTCAGCCCCGGACTGGGCGTGTAGAGGCTTTGGAAAAAACCGCTGCCAAAGACTCCGTGATAAATGATGGGGCGGCGCGTCTCGATCCCAATCTTCGCGTGGGTATAAATGCGGCCGGACCAGCGTGACCCCCCAAAGCCATTGAAATTCTCCGGATGCCGCCGCTCCAGCATCGCCTCCGCTTCACCGTAACCCCCTTGCTGTCGCAGGTAGGCCTGGATGGTGTTGCGCCGATAATGCCAGACGAAACCCGCCGGACTGAAGCCAATCCGGTAACCGCGCTGCTGGAGCCGCCAGCAGATATCCACGTCATCTCCCGCCTTGCGGTAAACCGGATCGAAGCCGCCGATCAGCAACAGGGCCCAGCGGTAAAACGCCATGTTGCATCCCGGGATGTGCTCGGCCACACGGTCAGTGAGCATCACGTGCGCCGGTCCACCCGGCGACGCCATGACACACGCGGCGG
>JAYTHD010000551.1:0-6004 GCA_043732975.1 Verrucomicrobiota bacterium | reverse complement strand
GATTTCGCAGCACCGAATATATGACCTGCATGCTCTACTTCGTCGCCGGCAAGCTCTCCCTCCCTTTATATCCCGGCCACTGAAAGTAGCGAGGAACCCAAAAAGTTCCCTTATGAAACTTTGCAAATTTCTCCTCGCCGGCTGGGTGGCGCTGCTGGCCGCCGCCCCACCCGTCTTCGCCGCCACGGATCTCGCCGGCAACGGGCTGGATAATGTGCCCTTCACCAGCGGGGAAACCTACCTTCTCGCGCACCAGACCTATGATTTGACCGGCAACCTCCTGGCCGCCCTCCCTTACACCGCGGGGGAGACTTACATCCTGGCCGCACCCAACACCGCCCCGGTGGCCGGGGCGGACGGGCTGAATCGCCCCAACACCACCAAGGTGGCCAAGGTGCTCAAGACCGCGTTGCTGGCCAACGACACCGATCCGGACGTGGGGGATATCTTGAGTATCACCGCCGTGGGCAATGCCTTGCCGAGCGGATCGACCGTCGCTTTGGCGGGAAATTTCGTGGTCTATACCGCACCGGCAGTGAACGCGGGCAACGGCAGCTTCACCTATACGCTCAGCGACGGCGAGGGCGGCCACAGCGTGAGCGGCACGGTCACGGTCACCGAGGTGACTCCGGCCGGCGGCAGCACGGCCAACCCGAATGCCTTGAAAATCGTGGCCAGTGGTGCTGACTTCACCCTCACCTTCGTCGGCGTACCGGGGAATAGCTACCGGGTGCAATATACCATCAGCATCTCTCCGCCTTATGCGTGGCAGGAGTTCAGTCCACCAGCGGTTTTCACCGCGCCGGCCAACGGCGTCTTCAGCTACACCGACGTGAACCCCGGAAACCCCGTGCGCCTCTACCGCACCGTGAGCAACCCCTGAACTCCATCCTGCCTTTATAAATATATGAAAACACTTCATTGGCTCCTCCCGCTGGCCCTCAGCGTCGGCGTCACGGCTTCCGCCGCGATCATCACGGAACCCACGCGTACCTACACCGTCGGCTATGACCTCAGCGACCTGCAGGACCCGCCGGTCTCGTTCCTCCAAACCATCAACGACTCGACCATTTTCTCGCTGACCGACGTGGTGGTGGGCCTGCACCTGGTGGGAAATCCGACGGGGGATGGGTTCGCCAGCGACATGTTCGTGTCGCTGCTCAAGAGCCCCGTCGGCGGGCCCATCGGCGGTGGCGATCCCTCCGCCATCCTCCTCAACCGGGTCGGCATCAGCAGCACGGATCCCGTTGGTTTCACCTTCGACGGTTGGGACGTGGCCTTCCAAAACGGTGCGGCCGGTGGCGACGTACACCTGGCGAATCCGCCCGGCGGCACCGGCGTCTTGACCGGCACGTATCAGCCCGATGGCCGGCCCGGTGATCCCACCCTCGATCCGGCGCGCATGTTCCTGCTCGATGTCTTTAACACCAGCGCTGGCAACGGTGCCCCTGGTAATGTTTTGCGGATTCACCAGAAAACTTTAACCGCGGATAGCGCGGATAACGCGGATGGGAAATGAACCGCACAACCCATTTCCCATTTCCCATTCCCCCATCCGCGTTATCCGCGCTATCCGCGGTCAATTCCCCTCCCCACAGTAAACAAACGTAGTAACAAATCCGAGGAAGCGACGTAGAAGACGGATAGAAAATGAAAGTCGGCAGCGTCTCCTTAATCCGTACCCTCCGCATCCTCCGCGGTTGATTCCCATGCTTCACGAAGAGATCACTCGAGGCATTATCGGTGCGGCGATGGCGGTGTTGAACGAACTCCGGCCGGGGCTCGACGAACGGCTCTACGAGAAAGCTCTGATCATTGAATTGCGGGCACGTGGGCATACCATTGAGCCACAGCGGGAATATCCGGTCCACTATCGCGGCCAGTTCATCGGCAAGCTGATCCCCGACCTCATCGTGGATGGCAAAGTTATCACCGATCCAAAAGTGGCGACCGCCTTCAACGACACGCACAGCGCGCAGATGCTCGGTTACCTGAATATCACGGGCCTGCAAGTGGCGCTGCTCTTGAACTTCAAAGACGCCAAACTCGATTGGAAACGCGTGGTGAACGAACGCAGAAATAGTAGAATCGCGGATGACGCGGATAACGCGGATGGCAAATGAACAACACAGGCTCTTCCCCCAATCCGCGCCCTCCGCGTGATCCGCGGTTAAAGATCCGCGGGACTGTTCAACGGCGGAACAGTCCCAGCAACAGCAGGCTCGGTACCATAAAAGGGGTGAGTAGCAGCGTGAACGCCGCCAAAGCCACCTTGGCAATCGCACTGGAGTCGCTCGACACGTTTCGGAAATTCCTGCCGGGAATCGTCAGCGGGGCGAACCAGAGCTTCAAGGACGTTCTCACAATTTCGCGGTAACCGGGGCGAACCGCTTCGGGCTTTTGGGCAGTTCCAGCGGGGGCGGCCACGTCAAAATTGTGATACGCCGTCTTGAGGATTCCAATCTCCGGATAGGACTCCGTATTGAGCTTGAAGTGGAGCTCCGCCGGGAATGGCAGTTCACGCATGGCCGCTTCGGTCAGCAGTAGATACTGCCCGGCTCGGATGGAGTTTTTCAGCAGGCGATGAACGATGATGACATCCACACCGGCCAGTTCGTTGAAGTGCAGCACCCGATGAAAAAGCGCTTCTCCGCTGTGGACGACTATTTTCAACTGCAACCTGTCGATATGCGCACAGGCGTTGCAGGTGCAGTGGGTCGATTGGGTCAATTCATGCAGTTTGGTTTGAAACAACTCAAAGAAGCCCACGAGCTTCCGGCTGATCTCCGCGCTCATCTCCAGCCACTTCATGGCGTCGACGGATCGGCGGCAATACAGGAAGACGGCGTCGCCTTCCAGCTTGGCGATTTCCAGCGGCAACGCGATCTCGTGCGCGATCGTCTGGATCAACTCGGTGATGATGGTCTGCCCGTGCGCCAACGTCTTGGCGTTCGCCGTCATGTAACGCGTATAACCGCCGATGTCGGTGATGATCAGCAAAACCGGTTCCGGCACAGGATCAGAAGGCGATGCCACGGGCGTGGGGCGGGACGAGGGTTGAGGGCGGACATCGATTTGGATCAAGATGTCGGGATTCAGGAAGGCGCACCCCTGACTGGGCCGGATCGGCGGCCTTTTTCCGGGGGCTGGCAGCCATCGCCCGCGCTTGGCGATGGGGTCCGCACCGGTGGCGTTTCAGGTGGATCGAGGGTGTCATCTTCGTCAAAAAATGGGTATTCAAGGGCGGTGTTTTGCGAAGCGCGGCGAGGGTATGTCCAACCGTGGCCGGCTCAAAATATTTGTCCGCCAGGGGACGCTCCGGCTCGCAATAGGCAGGGGTTGAACCGCGGATTCAAGGACCGTCGGAGACCGGCGTCGTGGCCCGTCAGTACGCCGGAACTATGGGAACGCCCCCTCAAGAAATGTTGTCAGGCTTGGATTTCCGGAGCGACATACCCCGGGGCCGGGCCACCGGGAACGTGAGTTCAAGTCCGGTCAGGAATCGATCCTCAACGCGCACCCGCTGTGGAAACAGATCAGACGCTCAATCAGGCCAGCCCGGCTCCGGCACCGGTCGCGGACACCGCGTCAGCGCGGCCGCGTTCGGACCCGGAAGGTTGGGTGGCCGAGCATGGGGACCATCTGTACCAGTTCGCCCTGGCCCGCCTGCGTCATCCGGCACGGGCCGAGGACATGGTGCAGGAAACGTTTCTGGCCGCGCTCAAGGGCGGCGGGAGTTTTGCGGGTCGGAGCGCGGAGAAGAGCTGGCTCGTGGGCATCCTGAAACACAAGATCCTCGATTACTACCGCAAGGCGAGCCGCGAATCCTCGTTCACCGATCTGGAGTTCTATCAGGATGAGGAGAGCGGGTGTTTCATCCCCGACGGCCTCTTCAAGGATGGTTGGATTCATGAGCAGGGGCGCGACCTCGGGCCGATGGAATGGTCCACAGGTCCGGGCGCCGGTCTCGACAGCGCCGCCTTCTGGCAGGCCTTCCAGGAGTGCAGTCGCAAGCTCCCGCGCAACATCGCCACCGTCTTCACCCTGCGTGAAGTCGACGGCGTGAAGAGCGGTGAGATCTGCCAGACGCTGAACATCACCGAGAGCAACCTTTGGGTGATGCTGCATCGCGCCCGCATGGCCTTGCGGCGGTGTCTTGAAACGAACTGGTTTGGGAAGGAGGAGTGATATGAAATGGCTCGATTCTTGGAAGCGGCGATGGGTCGTTTGGGTGTGGAAGCACACGCCCAACTGCGCGGAGATGTCCCGCCTGGCGTCGCGTTCCCTGGATCAGCGCCTTCCCCTCGGTCTGCGCTGCCGGATGTGGCTGCACCACGTCATCTGTGTCTGGTGCCAGCGCTACGAAAAGCATCTCCGGTTCCTGCACCACGCCGCGCCGCGCTCGCTGGACGAATTCGGTTCCGCTGATCTGCGACGATTGCCTCCCGAAGCGCGGCAACGCATCCTCCAACGACTGCGCGAGGAATGCCGCCATTGACGGGCACTTCGCAGTTTTCGTGTCCTCATCGCCATGACCTCCCTCATCCAACGCGCCCGCGCCCTGCTGGAACGACTCGGTCAACTGTCACCCACCTGCCGCGAGGTGACCCAACTCCAGTCGCAGGCGTTGGATCAGCGACTCCCGGGCCTCCCCCGGATCGGGCTGCGAATTCACCGGATGCTGTGCGGACGGTGCCGCCGCTATGGCGATCAGCTCCAGCGGCTCCGTCTCTTCGTGCAAACGCATTCCGTGCGCGTGGACGG
Organism: Verrucomicrobiota bacterium; assembly: GCA_043732975.1. Taxonomy (GTDB): domain Bacteria; phylum Verrucomicrobiota; class Verrucomicrobiia; order Limisphaerales; family UBA9464; genus CANIZL01. Next base: position 1,240 of record JAYTHD010000551.1, on the reverse strand, counting down.
GGCAGTGCCGGACGCCCTATCCCCCGAGGCGCGCCAACGCCTCCAACGTGCCCTTCGCGAGGCGGCGAAATGATTTGTTGCGCGCAGTGAAAGGTTTTGGGTCCGTCGGCGACGAAGGAATGCCGGCGGGTGATTCTTCCGCCGGGGAATCACGCCCATGCACGCTCTCCCCGCCCCCGCCCTTGTCCGGCTGCAGGTCCGATCCGAGTCCGCCTACACCTGCCGCCTCGCACGAAATGCCGACGAAGTCCGCGCTGCGCAGGCCTTGCGTTATGCCATCTTTTCTACTGCAGACCGAATGTCCCTTCTGCCTGAAACACACACGGGACTACGCGTTGAAGTCCCAGGGTGGCGCGGACGTCGTCCACGTATTCCTCAAGCCCGACGGTGCCGACGCAATCCAGGAGTGGTCCTCCCAGGCGAATCGGGGGGCAGACGTCGCCCATGTGTCCATCTTGCGCGATGTGGATGCGAAGCTCGCGGACCAGTTCAACATTCCGGGCGGCTATTCATTCCACGCCCGGACGGTGCATTATCCCGCGCTGGTGCTCTTGAATCCAACCGGGCGGAAGGTCTTTCGTTACGTGGGGCGCGACAACACCGACCGATATTCCTATGAGCAATTCATCGGGAAGCTCGCCGAACTGAAGGTCAACCCGTCGATCGGCTTTCCTCATTACAATCTGGGCCCGGACCATCTGGCATTGAGCGGATACGATCCGGTCGGGTACCTGAAGCAAAACAAGGCGACCAAGGGTCAAAAGGCGATCACCGCCACCCATCGGAGAGTCACCTATTACTTCGCCTCGGACGAAAACCGGAAACGCTTTCTCGCCACGCCGGACGCGTATCTGCCGACCTCTGGCGGGTCGTGTGCGACCGCGATGGCGAGGGGCGAAAAAGTGGAAATCGATCCCACCAATTTCAAGGTCAGCAACGGACGACTCTTCCTGTTTTTTCAAGGCGTTCTACGCCAACGCCCTCAAGGACTGGAATAAGGACGAACCCAGACTCACCACTCAGGCCGATGCCCACTGGCAGACCGTTTCCGGCGAATGACTCCCCAATCAGCACTACAGCGACACTTCTAAAGAATTTTGACCGCGGATAACACGGATGACGCGGATAGACTAGAAAAGCAGGGTTTCGTATCTGCGTTATCCGCGCCATCCGCGGTTCATTTTCTGAAAGGGTCGCTCTAGTGTCGGGCCCGTCATTTCTTCCTTTATGCAAACCTGCA
>JAYTHD010000550.1:0-5642 GCA_043732975.1 Verrucomicrobiota bacterium | reverse complement strand
CGCGCCGCGACGTGCGGCACCGGATCGGCATAAGATCGACAGTAGGCAATCTCGTCCGGTCCCAGAATCCGTTCGATAAAACAATCTCTGAACCGCTCCAGCGCCGCGCGGATGCGGCTGATCTCCACGATGTCGACGCCGATGCCCAGAATCATGGCGTCCTCATCCCGGATAGCCCGCCATGGCCACGAGCATTTCACGCACGGCCGCATCGAGTCCGATCGCCATCGCCCGGCTTACGAGGTGGTGCCCGATGTTCAATTCCACCAGATGGGGCACCAAATGGATCAAGGCCACATTGCGGGTGTTCAGACCGTGGCCCGCGTTCACCCGCAACCCGATCTGATGCGCCTGTTGCGACGCCGCGATCAGCCGCTGCAATTCCCGGTTGCGTGCCTCCTTGTGATCATACGCATGGGCAAACGCGCCGGTGTGCAACTCGACAAACTGGGCACCCGTGGCGCGCGCCGCGGCCACCTGAACGGGGTCAGGATCAATAAACAGGCTGACCTCGATCCCCGCGGCATTCAGGCGTTCACCAAACGCGCGCACGCGCTCCACCTGTCCGGCGACATCCAACCCGCCTTCGGTGCTCACTTCAGCCCGCCGTTCGGGAACCAGACAAACTATCTCCGGGTGCACCTGCAGCGCGAGGGCGAGAATCTCCTCCGACAGCGCCATCTCCAGATTGAACCGTGTGCGGATGACTTTTCGCAAACGAAATAGATCGGCCTCCTGAATGTGGCGCCGGTCTTCCCGCAAATGCGCCGTGATACCTTGCGCCCCGGCCCCTTCGGAGATCCGCGCCGCCTCCGCCGGATCGGGTTCACCGATCGCTTGTCCCCGGTAGCGGGCCTCCCGCAACGTCGCGACGTGATCAATGTTAACCCCCAGCTTGAGCATCGTGGATCGGGTTCAGGGCTTCGGCAGCGGCGGCGGGCCAACGTGGCGCAACAAATAATCATCGCCATCCAGCCAGCGGCTCAAGAGCACCATCTCCAAGCCGGTGAGGCCGATGGACGAGCGGCGTTGAAAATGGAAACGCGTCGGTGAGACCTGGCGCCCGACGGACTCCGACTCGGCCAGCGCCCCACGCAACTCGAACATCCAGGCATGTCCCTTCGCATGGCGCGCATTGGGCAGGTGGGACTGCAGCATATGGTTGAGCTGAAACAGGACATTCCAGTGGTCGATCGCATCCGGCGTGGACTCCGCGTCCTCAAACACCAGCCCCGGCTCCGCCAACAACCGGCGCAGATTGGCGGAAATCAAATTGGTGGAGGCGGACGCGGGATACATCGAGGCCAGCAGGAAGGTGTCCTTTTGCTGCTTCACCTGGCTGACCACCGGTTGGAGTCCCTTGAATGTATCCAGGATCGCGAAGGCCAACTGGTTGGTCGCCATCACCATCCGCCCGCTTCGTCCGCCCGGCACGCCGAACTGCTTGCTCGCGACCGCGAACAACCGTCGCAGATCGCCCACCGGGTCCGCGGTCGGCACCGCCAGCCAGTTGCGGAATTCAACCTCCGGTTGGGCCCAGCAAAATATCTGATCCGGTGGCTGACCGGCAAAAACTTCCCGCCACCAATCCAAGCGACCGGCCACCCTGGAAACACCCCGGACCGCCGTGAACTGGCTGAACGGGGCGTGCGCCATTTTCTCCGGCAGTTTCCACGCCGGCAACGGTCCCAGCGGCGGCTCGGAAAAATCCAGCGTGGCCTGCGTGGTCACCGACCCCTCCCCCAACCCGGCAGAAATCTTGACGCTGGGCCACTCAGTGGATGAGCGATTGAAAATGCGGGCCAGATCGCCTTCGCCGGCAAACGCGACGTCGTTGCTCAGGGTCATCCACCCCTTGCCCGCGACGGCACCGGAACCCGTGGTCAGCCAGCCATTCGTGTAACTCAGCACGCCGCCGGTCGCCGGGCCGCGCAGGGACAACAAGGCGTTGCCGGATTGTTGCCAGGCCGGCCAACGTTCCGAAGGCAACTTCACGGTCAACCGCCAGCCCGTGGTGGAAATTTCACCGGCGGACTCATTCCGTAGGACGTCCAGCATCAGCGGGGCGAGCGTTTTCAAGGCCCCATCGGCGTCCGGTCGGTCGAGACGCTGCAACAGGACCCGGGTGAGATTCGTGGCCAGACGGGCTCCGACCGCACCGGCATTGGTACCCGAGAAAGCGGCGACCAAGGCCGGTACTTTCGACTGGCTCTGGAGCTGGGTTGCCCCCAGAAACCGCCACCGGGCCACGGGTATGGTTGCGTTCCCGGCCAGAGATCCGGCACGGCACGCCACCAAACCCACCGCCACCAAACCCAGGGCCACCAGCGGGCCCAGCCAATGAATACGCTTCATGAGAATCCAAATCGATGTCCCTACGGTCCGCTCTCTAGATGACCACCACCCCGGGGCCATGGGCCGTCCGAACCGTCCGACCGCGATGGCGTTGGATCGATCTATTTCCCGCACTTTGACCGGGTCCAAAAGTCCGGCCGCCTGAGTTCCGTAGTGGATGCACGGGAGGATTAGTAATGCGATAACCCCGGCAAAGGCAACGCCCTGAAGAATCAAAAACGAAAAAAGGAACGTCCGACCTTCCCGGATTCCCCTCTGATTGGAGCCCTTTTTTTCGGCCGCGCCGCCACGATTTCACCGCGGGAATCCCCCCGTCCAGCGGCCGGCGGCCTTCGATCACGCCTACTTCTTCCGGCGAAAACCCGTGGGTAGCGACGGGTCGCTTGGTTCCGGTTCCTCCGGAGTGATCGTATTGACGTCCATTTCCCCGACCGGCACGTCCGTCGGCTCCGGCACGCCCAAGCGTTCACGGGCCTTTTTCGCCGCTGCGGTCTCCGAATACTCGTGGATCACCCGCTCCAAAATGGCAATCGCGTTGTCGGGCTGATTCAGTCGACCCGAGTAAAGGTTGGACAATCTCAAGGCCGTCCATCCCCACTTCTCCCGGGGCAGTTTCTTTTTGAGCACTTCCTCATATTCCATCGCTGCCACCAGATAATTGCCCAGATCCTTCTCGTAAATCTCGGCGATTCGCAACGAGACATACTGCTCGTTGGGATTCCGCGCGAGGTACTCCCGCATCATGGTGATCGCATCCAGGTGATTGCCCTTGGCCCATTCCTCTTCGGCGGCGTCGTACTCCGGCGCCTTATCCTTGGGAGCTTCCGCGTCCACCCCCAGCGCCCGATTTGCCCGCTGGGCCAGCCACTGGGTCAGATCCCAGCCAATCAAACCCGCCAGGGCAAACAACGCGACCACAAAGACCGCCATCCACAGCCCCAGACCGCTTTGCACAGCCTTTCCCGACGATGCCCGGCCCCCCGGCGATCCCGCGGGCGAGGCCGCCGCCTGATTGGTCGACGCTCCCTCCGCCACCGCGTTCGTGCCGGCCAAGGTCGCGGCCGAGGCCCCGGCATTCGTCGCGGCCGCCGACGTCAACGGACCTGGGCCGGCCGCGCTCCCCTCTCCCTCGGTGGCGAGTTCATTGGCAATCCGCCGATCACGAACCGAAGCGGCGGACGATTCCGTCCGCACCCGCCTCAACGACATGATCGTCACCAACAGAATCGCGACGTAGAGTATGGCTTTGGCCACTAGTTTCATTTTCTGATCTCCGTATGTACTTACGCGACCAAACCTCTCAGGGCAACGGGATTGCCGGAAACGCGCAAAGTTTAACCTTCGACCGCCGGCGCCTCCCCACCGCAATGCCCACTATTCCGAGCGAATGAAATTCTTGCGCCAGGGAAAATTCCCGGGCGTTGACCGGCCCGATGCAATCTCTACTCTGGCAGTGTCGACACCGTCTCCGGGGCACCACAGTCCCCAAGTGGGGGATTTCCAACGACGTCGAATGTCCGGGCGAGGATCCTTTCCAGAATCAAAAGCGGTGCACCTATGCGAAATCGAATTTTGTCAGTGTTCATTGGGGTCGCGTTGATCCCCTCGGTGTTTTCCCAGGGCTGGCCGGGCTAGTCTCGCGACGCGCAACATACGGCCTTGGGCGTTGGCCCCTCTCAACTTCCCGGACACGTCCGCTGGTCGACACCGGTGGATCTGAACCCCCAATACTCACGCAACGATCTGCTCATTCATTACGGCTCGCCGGTGATCAGCCGGGTCAATACGATCCTGGTGCCGGTCAAGACCGGTGCGACGGATGGCTTTCGCATCGACGCGAGACGCGCCACCGATGGAAGTCTGATCTGGAGCATACCGAGCGATTACTCCGTTCCCGCCCACAATTGGCTGCCCAGCTTTGGCATTACCCTCACGCCGAAGGATCGCTATCTGGCCTACCCGGGTGCGGGCGGCACCGTGCTGCTGCGCACATTCCCTGACAGCGCCGCGGGTACCACCACCCGGGTCGCCTTCTACGGCTTGAATAATTACGCGCAAAATCCGGCGGCGTTCGACGCCAGCATTAAGATTTGCACGCCGATCAGCAGTGACAAAGTGGGCAACCTTTTCTTTGGCTACGTCTCGACCGGGGTCTCTCTGCCCGGATATCCCACTGGAATTCCCAGTGGCTTCGCGCGCATTTCCAGTGTCAACGTGGGGTCGTTCGTCAGTGCCGTTTCCCTCGCGGCGGATCCCGCCATCGTCAAGGTCGCCTACAATTGTGCGCCCGGCTTCAGTCTGGACGGTTCCAAGGTTTATGTCGCCGTCAATACGAGTTCGTTCGGATCGGGTTACCTGTGTGCGGTGAACAGCACCACGCTGGCACCCCTCTCGCGAGGGCACCTGATGGATCCGCTCGGCGGCTTGTCGCTGGTTCCCGACGACGGCAGCGCGGCACCCACGATCGGACCCGATGACGACGTATACTATGGCGTGATCGAGGCCAATTTCCCGGTGAACCACGCCCGCGGTTGGCTGCTGCATTACGACAGCACTCTGGCCGTCACCAAGATTCCCAATGCCTTCGGCTGGGATGACACCGCGTCGGTGGTTCCCGCGTCGGCAGTGCCGTCCTACGTGGGATCGTCCAGCTATCTGCTGTTGACGAAATTCAACAATTACGCGGGCGCCGGCGGGGACGGCGTCAACCGCCTCGCCCTCGTCGATCCCAACGCAACCATGACGGATCCGTTCACCGGGGCCACGGTGATGAAGACCGTGCTGGCCATCGCCGGTCCGACCCCCGATCCTGAGTACGGGGGCGTTGCCGTGCGGGAATGGTGCATCAATAGCGCTGCCATCGATCCCGTGACCCATTCCGCGGTGGTCAACAATGAAGACGGCAGGGTCTATCGGTGGGATTTCAATTCGAATACCCTTTCGCCCGGAGTGACGCTCGCCGCGCCGACCGGTGAGGCCTATACGCCGACCCTGATCGGTCCCGACGGTGCGATCTACGCGATCAATAACGCCGTCCTGTCGTGCGTCATCGCCAATTAATACTTTCTTGCACCTCACTGTTCCCTTCATGAGCAACCATTGGTCGTCGGCCAGACACCTCGGTTTGAGCCTGAGTCTCGCCCTCTTCGAAAATGCCCTCGCCGATGTGTCGATCACCGGCATTCTCGGTCCTTTGGGGGATGTCGGATTTGTCACCAGCCCGGCGGTTTCCATCAACTTCGGCAATGATGGATCCGTGTACCAATTGGACGGCTTTCTGCGCGTTC
>JAYTHD010000549.1:0-8372 GCA_043732975.1 Verrucomicrobiota bacterium | reverse complement strand
AAGAAGCTCCGAGTCGTTGATGGCGGGGGCGGAGTTGGTGTTCCGGTTGGCAGTACACGCTGCGAACGACCGCGAGGGTTTGTCCTGCGGCAGTCCGCTGGTGCTTGGCTCCGTGGCGAGAGTTGCCAATCAGCATTTGAGTCACATTCCCGGGCACCTGCCGTGGCAAAGCGGTAGAGGACTACCGCACTCCCCGACGCTTCGCGACTTCTCAAGCGCCTGGTGGACTCCGCGAGGTTTTGGAGTGCGGAAGTCCTCTACCGCTTTCACCGGCGGACGTCCGACCCGAGCAAATGCCCGAGCACAAAGCGGTCAAGCATCGCGGTTCGCTGTATGCCTTGATTTCCTTCGCGACCCAGCGGAGATGCGCTGGGCCGAGACCCGACCGACTCTGGGCGATTCTCGGGGTTTCCCCGCTTGCCTGGGCCGATTTAGGTCCAAGTATTCCCGCTTGGACCCGGTTTCCATTTCAGTCGTCGTCTGGCCACCCGCTCAGACCAATGGGGAACTTGCCCCGTCCGCCGCCGTGGCCCGAACCCTGCGCTCCTTGCACCACAAGGTGGCCGCTGCCGGGTCAATCACGGTTTTGGAGCCGATTCCCCAAGCCGCTCCGTCCCCTGGCCCACTGCTACTGATTCGCGCCGGCGTCTGGTTACGGAACGGGAGCGCCTTCCGTCGGCCACCTGAAGGGACTGACCGGCGGGCACTGGCGGCGATTGGAATGCCCGGTAGTTCCGACGAACGCCAGGTGTTCCGGACGGCGGAAAGCCTCCGATGGCAGGAACTGCAGGCCGCCTGTGGTGGGGACTTTCGTCTCCCGGTAATCTTGCCGCTGCCGCCGGTGGCGTGGTTGAACCCTTCCGCTGCGGAACTGTGGTGGGACACGCTCCGTTCCGGGGCTTCGCCCGACGACGCCTGGCAGGTGATCCAGCGGCAGGCGCGGGTGGTGCGCTGGCCGGCGTTGGATTGCTTTTCCGACTCCCGGATGCGCGTCCTGCAGATCCTCACCAGTCTCCAACGGGGCGGGGCGGAACGATTGGCCCTCGATCTCACCACCGAATTGCGTCGGCAAGGCACACCCACGCTGATGCTGGGCCTGGGATGGCCGACTCGGGCGGCCTATCCGTCGCCGCCAGGATGGATCGATCTGGCGGGGTACGACGATTTGGTCCAGAGCGAGTGGTTGCGGCGGATCGCCGTGGAGTTTGGAGCCGATCTGTTTCACTCGCATCTGGTGGTTCCGGAACGGGCGGAGCAACTCGCCGACGGGTTGATCGAACCCGCGTGGCCCCTGGTGCAGACCATCCACAACAGTCGTGCCGGCTGGCCGGAGGGTCTGGCCGGCCAACTCGCTTCCCGCACGCCGATCCGGTCCTCCTTCATTGCCTGTGCGCAGGCGGTGGAACGGGAACTCCGGGCGGCCCATCCGGCGATCCCGGTACGGACCATCTGGAATGGCATCGACGCCAACCGCTTTGCCCTGCCCGCAGCACCGAGAGCCGAATGGCGACGCACAACCCGCGAGCGTCTAGGAATTGGCTGCATGGACTTGGTGTTGCTCGCCGTCGCGAATCCACGGCCACAAAAGCGACTCCATCTGCTCCCGCCGATACTCGCCGCGTGTCAGCAGCGAGGTTCTCCGCCAGTGACGACGCGGGCGTGGCTGGTGTTGGTGGGATCGATCTCCGCGGGTTCCCGCGTCGCCGCCGATGCGCTGAAAGAAGTGCAGGCCGCAGCGGAGGCCTTTGGGGTGACCGCACAATTGCACTGGACCGGAGATGCCCCGGATATTCTTCCCTGGCTCGCCGCCGCCGATGTCCTGGTCAACGTCAGTGCCCACGAAGGCCTCAGCCTTGCCCAGTTGGAAGCACTGGCGGCGGGATTGCCCATCGTCGCCACGGACGTCGGTGGCGCCGCGGAGATCACGGGCCCATCAGCGGTCGTGCATTTGTTGCCGGTCGACGCCGGACCCGAGCGTTTTGCGGAGGCGATCTTCGCGGCGTTGCACCCGGACGGGGCGAGTTTGCCGGTGACTTCGCCCGAACCCCAACGGAAGCCTGGGTGCCACTTGCCGGAATCCTTCACGCTGCCGATCATGACCGCGCGGCATCGCTCGGTGTATGAAGGCAGGCTGCGAGCCTCGACTCCCACCGCGCCGCCAAAGTCAGATCTGTGGCTGATCACCAATAATTTCTCCACCGGCGGCGCCCAGAGCAGCGCCCGCCGACTGCTGTTCGAACTGAACCGGCGCGGTCGGCGGGTGGCCGTGGCCACCCTGCAGGAGGATCCTGATTCTCCCAGCGCGGGCGTGCAGGCGCTGCGTGCGGCGGGAATTCCCGTGCACATCCTGCCCACGCCCGACGCCGCAGAATCGTTCACCGTCGTGACCGAATTGTTGCGGCTTCTCGACGCTCATCGACCCGTTGCAATCGTGGCCTGGAACGCGCTGGCCGAGCACAAGCTCCAACTGGCCGATGCCTTGGAAAATATTCCACTCTTCGACGTCAGCCCGGGCGAGATGTATTTCGCCTCCCTCGAACGTTGTCTCCGTCGGCCGCCCGCTGGCGTGCCCATCCGCAGTCTCACGGAATACGGTCGGCGACTCACCGGGGTGATCGTGAAATACCGGGCGGAAGCCGAGCGGGCCGCCGCCCTCGGGGCCCGGGTGCATGTCATCCGCAACGGCGTACCGCTGCTGCCGGCAAAGGTCCACGCGGCGCGCGAGCGGATCGTCCTCGGCACGACGGCCCGGCTGCATGCGCACAAGCGGTTGGACCTGTTGTTGGCCGCCTTTCGCCGGGCGCTGCCGCATCTGCCCGCAACCGAACTGCTCGTGGCGGGCGAGGCTGAACCGGGCGGTGAAGCCCACGCCGAAGCGCTGCGCCAAAGCGCGCGCGACCTGCCGGTTCGCTTCGTGGGCGAAGTCACCGACGTGCCGTCGTTCCTCGCCACCTTGGACGTCTTCGTGATGATCTCCGAGCCGGCCGGCTGTCCGAATGCGTCGTTGGAGGCGATGAGCGCCGGACTGCCGGTGATCGCCACCGACCACGGGGGCGCGTCCGAACAAGTGTTGGATCAGGTCACTGGCCGATTGGTGGCGCGGGAGGACATCGCCGGGCTCGCCCACGCGATGGAGGAATTGGCGCACGACGATAACCGGCGTCGCCAATGGGGCGCGGCGGGTCGACAACGCGTGCATGACGAGTTTTCATTGGCCCGGATGGCGGACAACTATGAGCGATTGGTCAGGGTCGTGGAGACCGCCCCGGACGCGTGCGGGACGGAAATTTTCCACTGAAGGAAAATGACGCAATGCGACGGTGTTTTGGAGGCTCGGCGGCACTGGGAATTTGGAGGAGGCCCCGAAAAATGTTCTCTGTTCCTCTCCGCGCCTCCGCGTCTCCACGTGAATCCTCCGCCCCGGAACCCGCTCCGTTTTCCCGTTGATTCGCACCGGCGGCTCCGTACTCTGAATTCGTCTCCACCAGTTTGCGTCTCCAAGTTCACTTACGCTTATGTCATCACAGACCACTTCTCTGGGCGCCGCGGGAATTACTTCCCGCCGCGAATTTCTCAAACGCAGCACCGCCGCTGCCGCTGCCGCCGGTGCGGTGACCTCGCTCATCACACCGGTTTACGGGCAAAATCAAGCGCCTTCCGCCAACGTCACCGGCGCCAATAACCGGTTGGTCGTGGGCTTCGTCGGGGTCGGCGGTCAGGGCAAGGGTGCCCACGTCGACCAGTCGCTGGCGCACAAGGACGAAAACAATCTCGCCTTCGCCGCCGTGTGTGATCTCTCCAAAACCCGCGTCGCCGCCAGCCAGAAGGATATCGAAGCCAAGGCCGGCAAGCGGCCCGATGGCTACGAGGATTACCGGCAGGTCATGGAGCGGAAGGATATCGATGTCATCTTCTGCGCGACGGTGGACCACTGGCATACGCGGGTCGGTCTGGCCGCGCTGAATTCCGGCAAGCATGTCTATATCGAGAAACCGATGACCCGCTACCTCGGTGAAGCCTTTCAACTCGCCGACGCCGTGAAGAGCACTGGCAAGCTGCTGAGTGTCGGCTCCCAGGGTTGTTCGGATATGAAGTGGCACAAGGCCGCCGAATGGATCCGCGCGGGGCGCATCGGGCCCGCCGTCATGGCCCAGGGCAGCTACATGCGCAATGCGCCCCAGGGCGAATGGAACTACGACATCCAACCCTGGTGCACGCCCGAGGATCTCAACTGGAAGATGTGGGTCGGCGACCAGATCAAGACCGGAAAGTCCTTCGATCCCGACCATTATTTCCGCTGGCGCAAATACTATCCCTATTGCTCCGGGCTGCTGGGCGATCTGTTCCCGCACAAGCTCCATCCGTACATGCTGGCCACCGGCAATCCGGAATTCCCTCTGCGCGTCGCGGCCGTCGGCAACAACAAGGTGAAGACCGACACCAAGGCGACCGGCAGGAAGGCCACCAAGTACATGCGCGATGTCTGCGAGATCATCCAATTGATCGCCGAGTTCCCCAGCGGCATGGTGATGCACATCACCTCCAGCACGGTGAACCAGACGGGGACCCAGGAGTTGATCCGCGGCCACAAGGCCAATCTGTTCATGGCCGGCAACAAGGTCGAACTGAAGCCGGAACAGCCCTTTGCCAGCGAGGAAGCGGATGACTACGTGAAACCCGACACCGCCGAAGGCTTCGCCCCGGAGAGCGTGGCGGCCCATCACAAGAACTGGTTTGAAAGCATCCGCGCCAACAAGCAGCCGAACTGCGGCATCGACCTGGGCGTCAAGGTGCAGACCGTCATCTCCCTGGCGGAAGCCTCGGAACGTCTCGGAGTGATGTGCTACTTCGACGCCGCCACCCGCACGGTCAAAGACGGCAGCGGTCGGGAAATCACCATGCCGTACTACGGCTGGGACAAGAATTCCTGAGCGCCGCCGGGTCCCGCAAACGCCGGTTTCCTTAAGCGCGAAACCGGCGTTTTTTTTGAGCCCGAAGATTGGTGGCGGCCTTCGTGCTGCGACTGCCGCGCCCGCGCCGAGCGGGCGGAAGCCAGAGCGGGGTGACGCGCCAGTTCCTCCGTTGCGCCGCTCTACGCGGCGCTACTGGTCGCAGCGCTACCAGTTCCACCTCATCGTCGGCATTTCCCGCGCCGGCCGGCCCAACGGAAGACATAGACATCAGCTCCCGCCTGCCTAACGTGCCGACCGATGTCTGCACTCGTGATCGCCGGCCGAACGTTTGCGTCCCGCCTGTTTCTGGGGACGGGAAAATTCCCGTCGCCCGAAACCATGCGGAGTGCCCTGGCGGCCAGCGGGACGGAAATGGTGACCGTCGCCCTGCGGCGGGTCGATCTCACCGGCCGGAAGGATCCCTTTGCCAACATTTTGGAATTCATCGATCCCGCCCGTTACCTGCTTTTGCCCAATACCAGTGGCGCGATGAATGCCGAGGAAGCCGTCCGACTGGCCCGCCTCGCCCACGCCGCCGGTCTGCCGAAATGGGTCAAACTCGAGATCCATCCCGATCCGCGTTATCTGCTGCCCGATCCGGTGGAGACTCTGCGGGCGGCGGAACTACTCGTTCGCGAAGGCTTCGTCGTGCTCCCCTACATCAACGCCGACCCGGTCCTGGCCAAGCGCCTTCAGGAAGTGGGCGTCGCGACAGTCATGCCCCTGGGCTCGCCCATCGGCTCCCACCGCGGCCTGCAAACCCGCGACCAACTGCGGATCATCATCGAGCAGGCCACGGTTCCCGTCGTCATCGACGCCGGCATTGGGGCGCCGAGTCACGCCGCGGAAGCCATGGAACTCGGGGCCGACGCCGTTCTGGTAAACACAGCGATTGCCGTCGCGTCGGATCCCGACCGCATGGCCGAGGCATTTCGATTGGCGGTGCAAGCCGGCCGCACGGCGTTCGAACTGGGGTTGGGACTGAGCACCCGGACCGCTCAGCCCACCAGTCCGCTCACGGCGTTTCTCGACCGCCCGGCGGCCTAGGAGGCCACGCGCGTTTGTCCGCTCACCGCTCAGCGTTCACCGCATCCGCTCTCCCGTTTGCTGCACCGGACTGCTTTTCCTCCATGGCCATCACCACCTTTTCACCGCTCGACGGCGCTTTGCTGATCGACAAGCCCGCCACCTGGACCTCGCACGATGTCGTGGCGAAAGTCCGCAACACCTTTCGGCTGGAGAAGGTGGGGCACTGCGGCACCCTCGATCCCATGGCCACCGGTCTCTTGATCCTGGTCCTCGGCAAGGCGACCAAACTGGCGGAGCGAATCATGGCGTCGGACAAGATTTACGAAGGGGCCATGCGTCTCGGCGAGACGACGGATTCCTACGACGCGGATGGCGAAGTGACCGCGGAGAAACTGATTCCGCTGATGACCGTCGAGGAGTTGAACGAGGCCGCGAAGTCGTTCCTCGGGGATCAACAACAAATCCCACCGATGGTCAGCGCCATCAAAGTGGGCGGCAAACCGCTTTATAAGCTGGCGCGCCAGGGTCTGGATATTCCCCGGGAACCACGGCTGGTTCATATCTATTCCTATAAATTCTCGGAGTACGAGGAACCGTTCGCCTATTTCCGGGTCAGCTGCACCAAGGGGACTTACGTGCGGAGTCTGGCCCAGGACATGGGACAGAAGCTCGGCTGCGGCGCCCACCTGAGCCGGTTGCGACGGCTGGGTTCGGGACGATTCGATGTGGCCGAGGCCACGCCCCTGGCCGACGTGTTGAAATGGACTGCAGCGGAGCTGGAGGAACATGTGATTCCATTTCTCCAGTTGAAGACCTTCGAATGACCGAGACGCGTCCCACTGGAAACGCCCTGCCATTCTTCGCGTGATTCGCCTGACTTCAGCGACACCTCTGGACCCGCATGGCGTCTGCCTGGCGCTGGGCATGTTCGACGGCGTTCATCTCGGGCACCAGCATGTGATCCGGCAGGCTCATCTGGATGCCCGCGCCCTGGGTGCCCGGGCGGTGGTCGTCACCTTTGACCCCCATCCCCTGGCGATCGTGGCTCCGGACCGGGCGCCGCAAATGCTGCAATCCCTCGCCGAGAGACTGCGCATTTTAGAAACCCTCGAAATGGATGCCGCTCTGGTGGTGCGGTTCACTGCGGAAATCAGCCGCGTCAGTGGCGAAACTTTTGTCCGGGATCTCGTCCGCGGCTTCGGCCGGGTGCGCAGTTGCACCGTCGGCGAGGGTTTTCAATTCGGACATCGCCGCAGTGGGGACGTCCCGCTTTTGCAGCGCCTGGGCCAGGAACTTGATTTCGCCGTGCACGCCGCCGCGCCCATTCAGGTCGGCAACGAAATCGTCTCGTCCACCCGCATCCGCGGCGTGCTTCGCGCCGGTGAGTTGGCGCTCGCGGCCGAGCTGCTCGGTCGACCTTACACTCTCGCCGGCGAGGTTCAGCACGGAGATCAATTGGGGCGGCAACTCGGTTTTCCCACGGCGAACCTCGACGTCACCGGATTGGAACTCCCGCCGCTGGGCGTCTACGCGGTGCGAGTCCGGCATGCCCAGCGGGAATTCATGGGCGCGCTCAATCTGGGACACCGGCCCACGGTGACCGGCGCGGCCGCTCCCGTCCGGTGCGAAGTGCACCTCCTGGATTTCCAGGAGCAGATCTATGGGGAGGAGATCCGGGTGGAATTCGTGCGCAAGCTGCGGGATGAATGCCGCTTCGACGGTCTTCCCGCTCTGAAGGCCCAGATCGCCCGCGACATTGCGGATGTGCGCCATTTGCTGGGCTAGGCTCCCGCAGTGGTCCACGTAAGCGTCCGGGCGCCCGCCTTCGCCCAGACCCGCGCAATCCGGCCGCCTCGCACTTCGTAGATCAGCCTCACACCTTGAATAATTATTCACCAATAATTATTCACCTGTCCCTTTTCAGTCCCTTTTCACGGTCCCTTTTCACACATCACCTGTCCCTTTTCACACCTTTTCGCAGGTTTGACACCCAAGGACCTCTTCGTCTTTCCGTTCGAGACGCTGGATGGCAAGTTGGTGACCGACCGTTATCGCCGATTCGTTTTGCCGGTGTGGTGAGGGACCACCGATCTCATGTTATCGGTTGACGTTCGGTGTCCTTCTTGGCCTTCCGAATCTGGACAGGGCCACGAGATCGGCTCAACCTGAACCAGCGCATGATTTATCGACACTGCCTCCTCGCCCTCGCCTTTGCCGTCCTGACGGAAATTTCCGCGGCGCGCGCAGAGGTTCATCTGCCGACGGGCTTCGCCGTCGAAGTCGTCGCCGATTCCGACAAGGTAAGCGATCCTCTGGATCTGACCTTCGCACCCGATGGCTCCGCCTGGGTCACCGGGCGGGCGGGCGACCTTTGGCGCGTCGATAACGTCG
>JAYTHD010000548.1:0-11472 GCA_043732975.1 Verrucomicrobiota bacterium | reverse complement strand
ACAGGCACTGAGCGAGGCCAACCGATCGAGTCCGGGAACCTTATACAGGGGCACTTTCCAGGTCTCGAGAGTGGCGTTCAAATTGGCAAAACTTTCCGCTCCGCCGAAATCTGCGGGCAGCTCCGGCGGAGCGATCGCCACCACGTCAGTTCCGGCACGACGGAAAGCCGCGAGGTAGGCCAAGCCCATGCGGCTGGCTCCCGTCAGGTCATTAACCCCAAAGATGACCACAGCCTTGGGCGAAGGAATTCTCACCATGATCCGGATTGCAGAAATGTGGTCGCGTCCGGCTAGGCCAGAAAATCCTCGATTCGTCCCTTGGCAATGAATCGCAATGCCCCGCCGGGCGTACAGTCAATCAGTTCCACCCCCAGGGATTCACAATAAATCTGGAGCAGCACCAGAACCGGTTCCATCGCCAGCCGGGGGTTCCGGATAAACGATTCATTCACGTATTGGATCTTGTCCACCATTCCGGCAAAATACGACTTGGGCGTGTCATAACGGGAATCCACACCCGTCAGCAGAATCCGCCGGCATCCATTGATGACCGCCAACTGGATCGCCGAGATGACGACGCTGGGGCCGAAATTGAGGCCCTGTTCCAGATCAAAGGTGACGCGGGTCTTGTCGAACACCGTGGCGAAAAGATACTTCGACCAGCGAATCCGTTGAATCAGGGCATTGACCGGAAGCATCTGCTTGGTGAGCTGCCGGAGCGGAATGAAATCCCTTCCCAGCAGCCGGCGATATCGATTGAGCGGCGGCAGGATATAGCGTTGATCGCCCACATAAAGCGTGCCGGTGTAGGCGGCGTAGGCATCGCCAATCTCCGCAATCCGATTGGAATCGGTGACGACCACATGATCCAGCGACCGCCCCCACTTGGTGAAATTGCGGTAGATGTGATTGCTGCCGTAGGTGCTGAACGCCGCCAGCCATGCGGGATCCAGCAAGTCAATGGAGGGGCCGTTGCCCAGAATCAGGGCCGTTTTGCCAGGCGTCATGTCGCGGGGACGGGTTGAATCACCGGATTCTTACCAAACTTGAGCACGACCAGCAGGAGAAAGGGGACGATAAAAGTGATCCCCCCCGCCGCATTCACCAGCGGCAGACAAATCACCACCTGAGCCAAAAAGTGATACCATAGCATATATTTCGGATGAGACAGGGAGCGATTGAAGGCGAAGATCGCCACCCAGTATCCCAGGGACGTCATCAAAATCGAACCCGTGGCTCCAAAATCCCCATAGAGATCGGCATAAATGGTGCGAAAGGTCATCCCGGGCTGCGCCAGCATTCCTGAATCCATGAGTTGTTCGATTGGGGAATCAGGAACCTCAATGCCGACCAGGATGAGCAGATCATCGGGCAGCATCAGGCTCAAAAAATTGAGCCCGTAGGTGTAACGGGAAGTTATCGCGATTTGGTTGTTGAGATTATGAAGATTCGGCTCGGTATAAGTGATCAAACCCGCCGCGGCCTGGTCGACCACGGGAGAGCCGCTGGAAACAGCCAGATAGGCGTCCGCCGCGTCAAAATACGACATGCGGAAGATGCCGACGAATACATAAAAAACGATCAGGAGGCCCAGGGCGACGGTAAAATGGATCCGGCGCAAACGCCGCTGCAGGGACAACATGAAGGCTCCCAGGAAAAAGGGCATCACCACGACGTTGCGTTGCCCATCCATGGCGTTGAGAAACAGCGTGCCCGCCGTCGTACAGATCAGGTTGAAATAGCGATTAAAGAACGCCGAAACCGTTCCCCGCCAGAGCCCCACGGCCAGAAGCAGCCAGATCGCGAGCGTTCGACCCGTTCCGCGGCCCAGAAAGGTGAGAAAACCGGAATAGACATCTTCATAGCCAATTCGATTGTCCTCCGTGGCCTGCGCCATGGCGATCATCGGCAGCGTTCCCAGCTTCAGAAAGGACTGTAGCGAAGCGGCCATGGTGCAGACGGTCAGCACCAACATCAGGAGATTCTCATCGATTCGGCAGGTCATCCAGTATTCGGGCAGCTGATTGACCTTGGGAAGCCTCAGCTTCCATGACATGAAGGACATGATCCCCAGCCCGGCATACAGAACATAGATCGTCACCGGATCCATCGCATAGTAGTGGGTGCGTCCATAGTCATCCACCTTCATCATTGGCTTCAGCGCAAAAACGAATTCCAATGCAAACAAAATCCAACAGATATGGAATGGGGTCAGCGTGAACTTCAACCGGATCAGGACGATCACCAGAGTTGCCAAAGACAGAATCAATCCCGGCAGGAGTTCCGGATTTGCCACGGTCTGAAAAACGTTAAACATGGTCGGCTATGGCGTCCGTGATCCCGACAGCGGCGGGGAATGGTTCCAGGAGGAGCCCGGAAGTTCCGCCAGGCTTGCCGGCCGGATCACGGTGGGTTTAAAAAATTTCGGAGCGAGCCAAGGAGCACCCCGGGTTTCATCGGCCCAAACGGGGGGCCAGGAACACATGGAGGGCGGCATTCAGGAGCAGAAACAGCAGAGCGGGCAGAAACGCCGTCAATTCCGTCCGTATCAACGGAAAGCCAAACGCCGCCCGCGATTTCCCCGATGTGTACCAGGCGAAAAAGGCCAGGTTCCCGAAGAGAATGCCGATCGGCAGGGCCATGGCGCCAAACCAGGGAAAGCTGACCACCATCCCCAGCATATAAAGTAGACCGGCGCCACCGTTGGCGATATGCCAGACGATCACGTTGGTCGTGCTGTAGAGGTGGAGATGCATCGCCGAGAAGCGCTCGGTGAACAGTGCGAGGCTCATCAACCACCAGAAACCCGGCATCACCGGATTGATGCCGGAGCCCCAGAGGCGCAGCAGGATCGGCAATCCCCACGCGAGCGCCACCACTCCAAAGACAAACGTGGCGTATGTGCCGCGCATGCCGGCGTAGGCCGATTTGAGCACCTCGCCATCGCGCCCCTCGGCTTTGAGCCGGTTCAGGTAGGGAATCCGGCTGTAAAACGGCGCCTGGGCAAACTGGGCAACGGAGTTGAGATAACGCAGCGCTATCAGACACTTGGCGACGTCCGCCCCGGTCCCAAGCTGAGCGTAGAGGACGCCCGCCAATTGGGTGGGGCCGGAGGTGAGCAGGACGCCCAATCCGCTGCGCCACGCCTGAGGCCACACATGATCCCACCGGCTCTGGTATTCGTAGTCCGGCGGAAGCTTCGCCCGCCAATGGTCGCTCCGTTTTCGCGCAAGCTGGCGCATCCGGAAATAGACCAGCACCACCCAGATCTGGTTGGAGATCATGAAACCAAAGACTCCCCACCCCAGCGTGAGCACGACCCAGGCGGACGCCAGCGAGCCGCAGGCCATCATGGCCTCGGATCGACGAATGACGGGAATCTCGCCCAACCCGATTAAGAAAACAGTGAAGGGTATGACGGACACCATCAGCGGGGACGTCACCACCACGATCGTCCAAGCCATCCAGTGAGGAATCGAATGGAGGTTGTCCCCCAGCGGACGGATCACCGACAGGGTCCCGAAGGTCGCCAGCAGGACCAGTGAAATCATCGCCAGAATGCGGAAGATGAATTGTAGATCCCGCTGCAGGTCGACGACGTCGGCTGCTTTGGCGCTGTCGGTCGCCGAGCCGGCGCTGGCGTGGGCGATCAATCGCGTAAACGTGGGCGAAAGTCCCATGTCCAACAACAACTGGAGATAACCCAGGCTGAGGCTGACCTGTGAAAAGACCAGGTCCGAGGACGACAGGCTGCGGGTGAGCAGGGGCAGGATTGCCAGCAGACTCAGGGAGCGGACCCCGAGACTCACCCACGTCATGAGCGTGGGGGAATGCCAAAGGTGTCGTGCCCGATGCTCGAACGAGTGCAGCCCCAGCCGGGCGACCAGGGTCTTCTTCATCCCGAATTGAATTTCAACGGCGGACGGCAACACGTGGGTGAAAATGGGTGCCGCGGGAGCGAAGGCGGGGGATCAAAGCTGCGCAAAGAGCAGATCGATGGCCCGCCAGCTGGTCCGTTCGACGGCTTCACGGGTATTGCTTCCGTTGTGGGATCCAAATAATACGCGGTTTCCAAAGGCGCGGAGCCGCGAATCCAGGGGGCGTGGCTCGATCTCAGAAACCTCCAACGCCGCGGAGCTGACGTGATTCCGGGCCATGGCATCGGCCAAGGCCTCTTCATCCACGAGTGGCCCGCGGGAGACGTTGATGAGACTGAGTCCCGGAGAGGCGGCGGCCAGCGAGTTGGC
Source organism: Verrucomicrobiota bacterium (assembly GCA_043732975.1). Classification (GTDB taxonomy): domain Bacteria; phylum Verrucomicrobiota; class Verrucomicrobiia; order Limisphaerales; family UBA9464; genus CANIZL01. The sequence goes on along the minus strand of JAYTHD010000548.1, from coordinate 7,225 downwards.
GTTGACGATATGGCGCGTGGAGCCATTGAGTGCGCAGGCCAGGATCAGATAATTGGCCTCCGCCAGCCGATCGGGCCACTGGGCCGACTCCACCGCCTCACATCCGGCCGCGGGCCGATATTGAGGATCATACGCGATGACCTTGACATCGCTGGCGAGCAATCGTTTGGCGATGCTGCGACCAATATCACCAAATCCCACCAGGGCCGCCGTTTTTCCCGCCAGGGATTGGCCGGCCGGCTTCGGCCACGCCCCCGCTTTCACTCCGGCATCGACCACATGAAGCTGACGTGACAGGGTGATGAGGTAGCCCATCGCCACGTCGGCGACCTCCAGACCAAACATTCCCGGCGTATTGGAGACATGGATGCCCAAGGCCTGGGCGCCTTGCAGGTCGACATTGTCGACGCCCACTCCCCACTTTACGGCGGCCCGGAGACGGCCGGATCGGCCCGCGGAAAACACGCGAGCGGTCGCGGGATCATCCCCGATGATCCAGGCATCGAATTGGGGCACCAAGGCCACCAACTCCTCTTCCGTCAGGGTTTGGGTGACCTTCGGGGTCGTCAATTCGGCCCCGCGCCGCCCGAATTCCGCACGAAATGTTTCAATGGCCCGCAGCATGGGCGGGCACGTGATCAGAACCTTGATAGGCTGGGAACTAGCGTTGGCCATAAACATGAAGATTCTCGTCGATCGCTACTTTAAAGCCGGCCGCCTGCAGCCGTTTTGCCACAGCCTCGGCGGTTGGTTTTCCGTCGCGGATATGATAGGCCGCCACCACCACACGGCGGGTCGCCTGCAGCAACTGGGGCGCACCGTCCAGCGCCTCGATTTCAGCTCCCTCGATATCCATTTTCAAAAAATCCACGGGCCGGCTGGCGGCATAGCGGGACCAGAGGACGTCCAACCGCTCGGCCGGCACGCGGAGGAAACCCTCCTGGGTATTGGCGAGTTCCTGACCCTCCTGCCCCCGGGCGTCGGGCACCGCCGTATTGCTCCCCGGGGTGTGACCGGTGAAGAATTGCAGTTCCGCCTGACAATTCCAGCAGGCACTTCCAATGACCGTGATCTGGGGGTTCTTTGCCGCAATGCCTTTCAACCTCTCCAAGTGCTGCGGAAAGCATTCGAAGACGAAAACCCGTCCCCGGGGTCCGACCATTCCGGCAAGCTGTCGCGTTTCAAACCCTAATTCACCTCCGACGTCGAAGACGGTGCCGCCCACTGAAGGAACAAAATGCCGGAAGTATTCCAGCACCGCGACACGGGGTTCACGCACGGGAAAATGTTTTCCCCGCGTCCAGGCCCACCAGCCGGATCGGGTGGGATAAAAGATGCAAAAACCGATTCGCCGACTGAATAGACTGTAGAGCGGGAACGCTGCGGCCCGGGCCAGGGAAAGAAAGCTTGTCATACAGAGGGCAGCGTCCGGAGCCCGGCCGCCGGAATGGCACCGGGTGGCAGCAGCCACGGCGCCTCGTTGCTCGTCATGGTCGCGTCGTCCGCCAGATCGTTTCCCGCTTCAACGTCCCCGCCGTGCGGCCGCAATGATTTCGGCGATGTCCCAGCCCTCCTGGTCGTCAATGTCCGCCGCTTCCATGCGCGGAATCTCAAAAAGCATCGGCTTCGCCCCAATCCGGGCCTGCGTCCGGCCAAAGCTACTGCGGGTGAAGACATACAAATTGGAATTTTCCTCAAACCAGGCTTCCAGGTCCTGAGTCCGGATCAGATTGGCGGGATCATGATTAATGGCCGAGGCATCGTCACGGTAGAAGCGGGATTGGAACCGGTTGACCGTAAAGAGGCAATCCGCCGAACCCGCCGCCTGCGCCTCAATGAACGACGCCAGACCCCGTACAATCGTCAGCGAACTCAACAGCGGATTGGTGGTATGGGTCATCAGGTAGATGTCCGCCGGCACATTGGCCACGTCATCAGCCAGCACCTTGTTCATACTCACGAAATCTCCGCAGAGGTCCGGGCGGCGATCCCGGATAAGGACGCGGTCGGATGATTCCAGTCCGTTCTCCGCGAGGATCTGGCGGGCATCCGTGTTGATCACCACCTGGGCGATGTCCGGGATGGCCAGAAGTGAATCCAGGATCCAGCGAAACAGGGGCTTGCCGGCAAAATCACGGAAGTTTTTGCCACGGACCCGCTCGCTGTTGGCCTTCATGGGCAGCAGGGCAATGATTCGGTTTTTCATGGAATTGGGGAAACTCTTCGACGGGCTGGGGTGACGATGCTGGTCGCTTCAAGCGGGCGTATCAACCGGCGGGAATGAATCCGGCCGACACTCCGGGTCCATGGGTGGATCGACGCACTTCGACCTCCAGCCACTTCCCCGCAAATTCGGAGACGCTCTGGAGGGCCGTCGCCCAATTCTCCCCATGGACCGGGGCGGACAGCCGGACGAATTGCTTTTGTCCGGACCCGGGAATCCGGTTCCGGATCGCATTGAGGAACTGGCTGCCCGCCTGCCGCCGTGCCGCACCGTCGGCACGGCGGGATTTGTCCTCAAACCCGGTCGGCGTGTTGGTCAACTCCCTCGGCGCCGAGCCTGCACCCACCGCCAATTCCGGCTGGGGTTGGCCGTTCACCAGGGTGCACCAGATGGAAAGCTCCAGATCGCGCTCACCCAGGCGAAAGAGTCGGCATTCAAAGGGGAAACTGGTTTCTCCAACCCGGACCTCCAGTTGCGCCGGCTGCCCGAGGGACATCGGCACGGCGCCCGCGGCCACCCAGCAGATGTCCGGAGTATGTTGTACGACACTCATCTCCCGGGCTGACTTGGCCAGCCAGGTGGCGAGGAAAACCGTTATTCGTTCGGACTTTCGGGCCGTGCGGGTGAAGGTGCCATTGACCACCAGATTGGAAGAAATCGAAAGCGCCTCCAGAACCGCGTCGGTGAGGACAACGTTGGTGTAGGTAAAGGATGGAACCCCGGCTCGGGCGCGCAGAGAGTACGAGGCCTCATACTGGCGCGGCGCCACGTGAAACCAGGCCCACGCCCCGGCAACCACCCCGGCGAAGGCAAAAAAAACCACCAAGACGGGCCACGCAGGTCGCCCCAAGGAACTCATCGCCGACATCCGGGGTGAAGTCACAGCAGCTTTTCCGCCAACGGCAGCCATTTCAAAACCCGTTCCTGCATCTCGCTCGCACTGGTCAGGCGGGCACGACAGAAATGATAGTCCTCACGGGTCAGAATGCCGGCCTTTCGATCCGCCTCCAAGGCCGAAAGCAAGGAATCCAACCGCCGCTGCGCCTTGCCCAGTTTTGGCTTGAAAGCCTCCTGGCAAATGGCCCGGAGCGCCTCCTTGAGATCCTGCCGCGCCTGGTAAAAATCCCGTCGATCACCGGCAAAGAAGACCCGCTGGACCACCTGCCAGGACACCAATTCCCGCACCCCGGTGCTCACACTCGCCTTGGAGATCGACAGACGCTCGGCAATGACCTCAAGGGCCAGGGGCTCCGGCGATAGGTACAGCAGTCCGTAAATCTGCCCGGTCGACTTGGGAAGTCCCAGCATCAAAGCCACATTCGCCATGGAATCCACCATTTCGGCGCGGGCCGAGGATCCGTCCAGGGGGACGGGCCGCGAGTCGGAGGCGTGCAAGGTCATAGAAGAGCCAAGTTGGGGTGTTAATTCATACCGCTTTGGACCAACGCTGGACGTCTGCGCTTCGCGCCGGTCACTTCGCCAGGGCGGAGCTAGCAGCAGAACAAAAGACGTTGTTCGTCCAGTTCGTTCAATCGACATTGAACGTATAATTCTGATGACTCCGTCCCGCAAGGACAAACCCGGCAGCGGGTGGAGTCCAGGACGCAGGTCGGTGGGGCACCACCAACTCTCGCTGGGCAGCGCTTTCTTTGCCCGATAGCTTTCGCCCATGGTTGCTCTGGAAGCGTCTCGTCTGGCTTGTCATCTGGCTCCGCCCGAGCAGGAGGTTCTCCGCCACCGCACCCGCCAGCAGCACTATGCCCCGGGTGATCGCATTTTTCTCGAAGGGGATTCCGGTGACGGACTCTACATCGTCCTGGACGGCAGCATTGAAATCGCGGCCATGTCGGTGCCCGGGCGTCAGCATCGCCTGGCGGTCATGGAGCCGGGGGATTATTTTGGCGAGATGGCTGTGTTTGATGGTGGCGGACGCTCAGCCACCGCCACGGCCCTGACCGCCGCGGTCGTTGGCTTTGTGCCCACCGATGCGGTCAACGCCATGCTGCAACGCTCCCCGCTGCTCGCCGCCGCCCTGGTCCGGGACGCCTCCCTCCGCATGCGGGATTTCAACCGCCGATTTCTCCAGGAATCGCTGAAAGCAGAACGACTGACCCTGGTGGAGCGACTCGCCCGGACCATCGTCCATGATTTTCGCAATCCTCTCAACGTGGTGGGCATTGCCGCGGACCTGGCCGGCCTGCCGGACGCGAGCCTGGAAGTCCGCCGCAATGCCCAGGAGCGGATCCGCAAGCAGGTGGAGGTCATGAACCAGATGATGCAGGAACTGTTGGATTTCACCCGCGGCTTTGCCATTTCGGCCAGCCTGCCCCGCGTCCGGTTTCAAGAACTGTTCGCCGACATCGTCATGGAACTGCAGGCCGAAGCGCATCGTCGGGGCATGTCCCTGCGGGTGGAGAACGCGCCGCCGGAGGTGGAACTGCGACTGGACCCGCCGCGGATGACCCGGGTCTTCACGAACCTGGCTCAAAACGCGTTTGATGCGATGTCCGGACACCGCGACCCGACCCTGATCCTTCGCTCGGCGCTGACGCCCGAGGGGGTGGCGATCGAAGTCTCGGACAATGGCCCGGGCATCCCCGCCGCCATCCTGGCGCACGTCTTTGAGCCCTTTGTCACCCATGGCAAAGCCCACGGCACCGGGTTGGGACTGGCCATCTCGCAACGCATCGTCGCCGAGCACGGCGGGCGCATTTCGGTCGGCAGCGTGCCCGGTGCCGGTGCCACGTTCCGGATCGTCCTGCCCCTCGCCCGGTCGACGGATACCGATCGGGTGGCGAAACCGGGCGTCATCCCGGTGAGTCGATGAATCGCTGGTCGGGGCGCCGGCGCCTCCGGCGGCAACCCCGTCCGGCGGCGACCGATTCCGACGACGCGCCATTCGAGGGAGGCGAAATTTCCTCGTGAAATTGGCAGGCCAACTGGCGCACCAGCCCTTTGTCCACCTAGGTTGGGCTTCTAATGTTGACGGTTTCCAATGTGGCGAAGTCCTACGGCAGCAAAACGCTGTTCGAGGATTTGACCCTCCAGATCAACCACGAGGACCGCATCGGCCTCGTGGGGCCGAATGGCGCGGGTAAATCGACCCTGTTTAAATTGATTTTGCAGCAGGAGGAGCCGGACGCCGGCGAAATCACCTTCCAACGCGGGGTGACGATCGGCTTCCTTCCGCAGGAAAGCGCTCCGGCAGGTGCGGAGACAATCATCGAATTGACCACGACGTTTCCCGGCTCGGACGGCTCGTCCGTCGCCAAGGCCAAACGGATCCTGAAGGGACTCGCCTTTCGCGATTCCGATTTTGATCGACCAGCCCGCGAGCTTTCCGGCGGGTGGGTCATGCGGGCCCATTTGGCCCGACTGCTCACCCAGGAGCCGGATCTCCTGATGTTGGACGAACCGACCAACCACCTGGACCTCGAATGCCTGCTTTGGTTCCAGGAGTATCTGGAAGGTTATCCGGGCGGCATCGTCATGATCTCCCACGACCGGGAGTTCCTGAACCGACTGGTGAACCAGATCCTCGAAATCCGCAACAGCGCCCTGCATCGCTACATCGGCAACTACGATAATTTTCTCACGCAACGAGCCGCCCGGGCGGATCAGCAGTTGGCGGCGTTCAAGAACCAGCAGCGGGAAATCGCGCGCCTGCAGGAGTTCGCCGACCGTTTCCGCGCCAAGGCGAGCAAGGCCTCCCAGGCCCAGGCCAAGCTGAAACAGATCGAGCGCATGGACAAGATCTCGGCCCCCGAAGCCGAGGCCGCCGTGGTTAATTTTTCCTTTCCGCAACCCGAGTCGAGCGGTCACCGCGTCATCACCCTGCGCGACGGGTCCTTCGCCTATGGCCAGCATGTGGTCTACGACCGCATTAATTTCGAAGTGGAACGGGGCCAGCGGATTGTGCTGGTCGGGCCCAATGGCGCGGGCAAATCCACTCTCTTGAAGCTTCTGGCCAACGTTCTGTCCCTCGGCGGAGGCGAACGCGATCCGGGGCCCAAAGTGAAAGCCGGATATTATTCCCAGTACCGGACGGAAATGCTCCAGCCCGAACGGACCGTCCTCGCCGAGGCGCTGGATACCCCGGCGCGGGTGACCGAACTCGCGGTGCGCTCGCTGCTGGGCTGCTTCCTGTTCCGCGACGATGACGTCTTCAAGAAAGTCTGCGTCCTGAGCGGTGGCGAGAAGAGTCGCCTCGCCCTGGTGAAGCTGCTGCTGGATCCACCGAACTTTCTGTTGATGGACGAGCCCACCACGCACCTGGACATCGCCAGCATCGACGCCGTGATCGCGGCCTTGAAGGCCTACACTGGGACGCTGGTTTTCATCAGCCATGACGTCTATTTCATCCGCGCCCTGGCGACCAAGGTGGTGCATGTCCACTCGGGTCGGCTGACACCTTATGCGGGCGGATACGACTACTACCTGGACAAGACGAAGGCCGGTTCGGCGCGCGCCGCCCTGACCGCCGGACTCGCCGGCTTGGGCAACGCCCGACCCGCCGAGCGGCCGACCGCGAGCACTGCCGTGGCGCCGTCCGCCCTGTCACAAAAGGAGCGGAAACAGCTGGCCGCGGAGAATCGAAAACGGATCGCGCTGCAACAACGGATCGTGACCGAGCTTGAACAAAGCATTGCGACATTGGAAAAGGAACAGGCCGAGTTGGTGACCGCACTTGAAAATCCGGAGTCCTACAAGATTCCGGGTCGGGGCCTGCTGATGAACGCACGCATGATCGACCTCACCCGGGATCTGGCGGCCAAGAACGGCGCCTGGGAAGAGGCCGCGGCGAAGCTGTCGTCCATGTCGGAGACCTCCGTCGACACCGACGCGCTTGACGAAATTGCCTAGGAAAACGCTGCGCAACGCCATCACCATCTGCGTGTCCGCGGCAAAAAAGGGACAACTTTCCAAAAAAAGTCATTGCACTTCCCCGTTATTTTGGTCTCCTACAGGCGTTGGTTCTCATGAGGAACGGCACCTCGACTG
>JAYTHD010000547.1:0-5414 GCA_043732975.1 Verrucomicrobiota bacterium | reverse complement strand
ATCGACCGATCCGTCGGCATTGAGCCGGGCAAGATTCGTGCGGCCGATATCGTTCACCGCGTCGAATCGGCCGCCGATGAGGATTTTGCCATCGTTTTGGATGACCATTGCGTTGACCAAACCCGGGTCGAGATTTTGCAAGGTCACTCCACTACCCTGATTGAAGGAGAGATTCCCCAGCGCCGGCATTTCGTTGTCCAGGATCGTGATCGGACTCTGGCTGGAGAAGCCGGCGCCATTGTTCAAATTTATGTAAAACGCACGGTCGCCATCCACCCGGCCATTGTCGAGGACGGGAATTGTAAGTGTGAACACTTTGTCAGTCTCGCCCGCCACAAAAGTCAGCGTGCCCCCTTGCGCCCAATAATCGACGCGTGATTTTGCCGTCCCGTCACTCGTGAATATATGGATAGTACTGGAGACTTCGACGTCACCGTTCCGCCGCACCCGAACGGAGACCGAGGGTTCATTCTCATAGGCGCCGTAGGAGTCGAGAGTAAAGAAGTCGTTGTCACTGATCGTGAGCAACGCGTTCGTGGGACCCCCGAGCGGCACGCCGCCGGTGGCATGACTCAGTGTCAAATTTACCGTTTTGGAATTTTCCACCCGGCTGTCGTTGATTATCGGCACGCTAAAAGTGGCCGTTGTTTGCCCAGGCAGGAACGTCAACATCCCGCTGGTGGCCGTATAATTCAAACCGGCGACGGCGGTACCGTCGTTCGTCACATAATCTACTGTGATCTGGTTGGTGTAGGCTCGGCCGAGATTGACCTCGATAGCGGCGGACCCCGCGTTTTCGAGCGCACCGTAGGTGGGACTTGCGAAATGAAGGGTGGGAAATCCCTTACGAATCGTGTGGTTGCCTGTGTCCGCCACATAGATGTTGCCTTCACTGTCCACGGCTATGCCGCGAGGACCATTGAACTGCACCGCACTCCCCGTGCCGTCGGTGCCCCGGCCACTGCCTCCCCCGGCCAGGGTGGTCACCCCTCCCGCCGGCGTTACTTTCCGAATCCGGTCAGCCTCCGCGACATAAACATTGCCCGCGCTGTCCACGGCTACCCCATGGGGATAATTGAAAACGACAAAGCCCACTCTCCCGTCCGGGTTACCATCGCCTTCTGCCCGTCCGACCAGCGTCGTTACCACACCCGCCGGGGTCACTTTCCGGATTGTGCGATTGAAGAGGTCCGCCACGTAGAGGTGGCCCAGGCTGTCCACGTCCACGTCGACCGGCGCATAAAATCGCGCCGCGCTGCCCGTGCCGTCCGCGCCTCCATAATTCCCCGCCAATCCGGCCAAGGTCGTCACCACTCCCTTGGGCGTGACTTTCCGGAGGGTGTGATTATCTGAATCCGCCACATAGACGTTGCCATTGGCTTCCACCGCGACGCCGAAGGGATGATTAAAGTGCGCGGCACTGTCGTTTTGCCCGGCCAGGGTTGTGACTACTCCCGCCGGAGTCACTTTCCGCAGCGCGTGATTCTCCCATTCCGCGACATAGACATTGCCCGCGCCATCCACCGCCACCCCCGAAGGATAACCAAACTGCGCGCCGCTTCCCATCCCGTCCGTTCGGCCAGAACTGCCCACCATCCCCGCCAGTGTCGTCACCACTCCGGTCGGGGTGATTTTCCGCAGCGTGTGATTTGCGGAATCGGCCACGTAGACATTGCCGGCGCTGTCCACCGCCAGCCCGCTCGGTTCATTAAACCGCGCGGCGCTGCCCATCCCGTTGGCGCTGCCACTTGAATTGGCGGTTCCAGCGAGAGTGGTGAAGGTATAGGGTGTATACGTCGACTGGGCGAAGCCGGGCGTCGACGCCAGTATCAGGAGGGAAAAGAGGTGAATAATTTTCATCGGAATTGGACGACCTGATCCTGAAGTAAACGAACTTGGGAAATCTATTAAGGCGTTTCTCATTTCGGGCAGGTGTTACTCTCCTTGAATCTACAATCGCACCTATTGTTTTTGTTCCGGTGGGCGCCGGTCCGTCGCTGCGGGGGGCGCGGCGCGCCAGACTCGCAACTGGTCCTTGCTCACCGAGACCAGATGATCGCCGTCGGGAGTGAAGGCCAACTGCGTGACCGACTCCTGATGTCCGTCCAGCGTCGCCACCACCTCGTGCGCCGCGATGTCCCAAATGGTAATTCGCCCATCATTGGCTCCGACGGCGAGTCGGCGACCGTCTGCCGAAAGCGCAATGCCCGGAAACCAGCCGGCTTCGGGGGCGAAATTGTCGGTTTCTTGGCGGGTCCGGGTGTCCCAAAAGGAAATGTCAAAGCCGGCAGCGATGGGCGTTGATCCAGCGAGTCGGGTCGAAGGCTCCCGGGCACGGCTTGAAGAGGGGTTGGCCCCGTTGGGTCCGTCCAGGGACCAGAGTTGGACGTCGCCTCGCCAAGTGGCCCCCAGGAGCGCTTGGGAATCGGCGGAGAATTTCAATGACCACAGGAATTGACCGTGAGGAGACAGCACATGCGTTTCCTGGCCAGTGGCTACCTCCCAGACGCGAACTGTCCTCCGGGGATCGTCATTGCTGCCCGCCATTTCCAAGGGCGTTTTGAAGTCGTCGGCCCCGGCTAGGCGGCGACCATCCGGCGAAAAGACCAAGCGCCGAATCCGGTTCGTGCCGGGTCGGGCGAAAAATCGCGACTGGCTACTTTCGACGTCCCAAAGCACCACTTCGCCCTGCAGGCTGGCGAAGGCCGCCAGGCGACCACCCGGGGCCACGGCGGCCATCGCGGTGTTGGTGAAGGGCAGCCGGTGATGGGCTCCTTCAGCAAGTCGGAGCGTCTCCCATAAGCTGAAGGTTTGATTGCTATGAACGGTAAGCAAATGGCAACCATCTGGCGACAGGCAGAGCGCGGGCCCGTAACTGCGCCAATCGCTGCTGATGAAGTTGCGCGGAAAGGCAGCACTTGCCTTTTCTTTCGCGCGCGGCGCAACGTCCCAAAGGCGCACAGTGCCATCGGCGCTGGCCGAAAGGAGCGATTGCCCGTTCGGGAAAAACGCCAGGCTGGAGATGCGTTTGAGATGGCCGCGCAGTTCGGATTTTGGCCGCCCGGTGACGGTGTCCACAAGCTGGATCACTCGGCCCGCGCCCGCGCCATTCAGGGCGAGTGTCAAGCCATCGGGGGAAAACGCCAGGCTGCCATCTTCGCCACGCTGCTGGGGGAATCTAAATCGCTCCCGCCTCTCAACCACGTTCCACAGCCGCGCCGTCCGATCATCGCTGATCGAGGCCAGGGTCTTACCATCGGGGGAAAAGGCGAGCGACGTCACGAAGCTTTCATGCCCGTTGAGCCGTCCGATCAGCGAGCGGCTGACGATATCCCAGAGCAAGATCGCACCGTAATCGTCTGCATTATAGGCCAGGATCCGGGTATCGGGAGAGAAGGCCACTCCGAGGAAGCCGGTATCAGGAGTCAGGGCCGGTAAATTCGTGACCTCGCGGCGTGCATTCACGTCCCAGAGGCGAACGCCACCCCAGACGGTCGCGAAGGCGAGCCACTGACTGTCCGGGGAAAAAGTGATGCTCCCGGGGCGCAACCAGAAGTTGGTCGAGTGGGCGGTGCGGGTGGTGAGCTGGGCTGAGATCGTTCGAGTGGCCAAATCCCAGAGCAAAATCGGGCGGCCTTCGGCCTCCTTTTCGACCGCCGTGGCCAGCCATCGACCGTCGGGTGATGCGGCCGCGCCGGTCACTGAATCCGAATGTGGGAGCAGGCCGATTTGACGTCCGGACTCCAGATCCCACAGGCGAACCGCGTTGTCCATACCGGCGGAGAATGCGGTCGTCCCGTCTGCCAGCACACCCACCACCGTGGCGCGGCCCTCATGTTCACCCAGGGTGAACCGTTGATCGCCCTGGCATTGACGCCACAAATAGCGCCACTCCCAGCCAGGCGGCTCCGCATTCAGTGGCGACCGCTGGCTGGCGTCGGATGACTGGCCACCGACGATGGACCCCTGCGACCGATGCTGGTCAAGCAGTCGGACGGCGTGATCCCATTCGTCCGCCTGAATGGCTTGTTGGGCCAGGTGCATGTCCGAAGCGTAGGCTTTTTGTCGGGCACCCATTTCCCCTTGTTCCGCCCGCTGCCGCTCCTGGTTGATGCGATAGACGGCGAAGGGGGAGCCGAGGACGAGGACGAGGGCGAGGGCTAGAACGCCAGCATAAGCCGAGGCCAATGCGGGTTTACGTCGACACCAACGCCAGGCGCGCTCGACGTGATTGGTGGGGCGCGCGAGGATGGGTTCGTGACGCAGGAAACGGGCGAGGTCGTCCGCGATCGCTTGCGAGGTACCATAGCGTTTCTTGGGCTCCTTCTCCAGGCACTTCAGGCAGATCGTTTCCAGGTCGGCAGGAACCGCGGGATTGAGTCGCCTTGGGCTCGTCGGTTCAGTGTCCTGCACGGCCCGCAGGGTCTCCATCACCGTGGCACCGACAAAGGGTGGCCGACCGGTCAGCAGTTGGTAGAGGATCGCGCCCAGTCCATAGACGTCGGCGGCCACGGTGGACTGACGGGCACCGCCCAGGGCAACTTCTGGCGCCAGGTACGCCGGTGTGCCGATCAAGGCCCGGCTCATGGTCAGGGACGAGTCTTCATCGGTTTGCCGTGCCAGGCCGAAATCGCTCACATAGGGCTCGTGCTCCTGGTCGAGCAGGACGTTGGATGGCTTCAGGTCCCGGTGCAGCACGCCGCGCTGATGCGCGTGATGAACCGCCTCGGCAACCTTGACCAGAATGGCCGCGCCATGGCGACAGGCGGCGGCATCGGTTACGCCCCGAGCCACCAAATCCTGGAGAGTGGTGCCCTCGACCAGCTTCATGCTGTAGAAGCAGAAGCCATCGCGCTCTCCGACCTCATAGATCGGCACGATGTTGGGATGGTCCAGGCGTGAAGCGGTGCTCGCCTCCAAATGGAAGCGTTCCTGGGCGTGCAGGCCGGCCAGGTGCGCCGGAGGAATCGTCTTCAGCGCCACGAACCGTTCGAGCCGACGATGCCGGGCCCGATGCACCACGCCCTGGCCACCGCGTCCCAATTCGCCCAAAAGTTCGTAATCGCCGAAGTTTGGCGGCGGCGTTTGCGTCGCCGGGGCGCGAAGCGAGTTGGCCGCGTTCCTCGGACCGTCGGTATCGCCAGCGGCACCGGCATCGGCATCAATGGCGGTATCGAACAGGCAGACCAGGCAAAGTTTATCGGGCGCGAACGGCGGCACGGCTTTCCCGCAGCGGTCGCAAGTGCGAGTGCTTTTCATCGAAAGGGAGGTGTTCGCGCCCATCCTACCCGGTACTACCGGAAACCGCGAGGCTGGGGGACAGCAATTCAATGACCAGTGATCAGGGACCAGTGATTTGGAGACGGAAGGCGGGGGCTGCTGGCTTTAACTTCCTGGGGAAAGAGCCGCGCGCA
>JAYTHD010000546.1:0-5879 GCA_043732975.1 Verrucomicrobiota bacterium | reverse complement strand
AAAAAAAGGGTCACAAAAAAGTCGCGCAGGCTCGTGACTTTGGCGGTGACGTCGAGTGCGTACGGAAAGGTGGAGAGGGCGACCCCGGCAATCAGTGCGCCCATTTCACGGGACAAATCCAGAGCCTCGGCAAATTGCCCGACCAGAAAACACCAGCCAATCGCGCCGACCAGTACCAGTTCCGGCAGGCGTGCCACGCGGTGGAAGATCGCCGGCAGGAGGTAGCGGCTCACCAGCATCGCCGTGCCGACCAGGACGAAAACCCGCAGGAGCGAAAGCACCAGCGTGGAGGCCTGCAGCGTATTCAGATTAGGTTGGATCGCCAGAAACAGGATCGCCGCCAGATCTTGCAGGACGAGGATGCCCAGCGTGATCCGGCCGGGCAGGGTGTCGAGTTCCCGCTTGTCATACAGGACCTTGACGATGATGACCGTCGAGGACATTGACGCGCCCAGCCCCAGATAGAGCGCGTCCCAGCCGCCGGTCCCGGCGACGCCCAATCCGAAGCCCAGCAGACGAAAAAAAAGCACCCCGATCGCCGCCCCGCCGGCAATCTGCGCGACCGCCGTGTAGGTGATGCTTTTCCCTGCAGAGACGATTTTTTTCAGGTCGATCTCCAGGCCGATCATGAAGAGCAGGAAGATCAATCCCAACTCGGAAATCGTGGTGATCGAAGCCTGATCCGTGACGAAGCCGAAGGCGCTGGGTCCGAGGAGAAATCCACCGAGCAAGTAGGCCAGGATCACCGGCTGGCGTGCCAGTTGGGCGGCCACACCGAGCAGCCACGCAGCTCCGATGCAGAGTGCGATATCCCTGATCAGGTGATGTTCCATGTATCCGGGGAAACTCTTGGATGTTGGAGCCCTGTGCGGTCAACGACAACTCACGCAAAACCACCCGACCCAGCACCGCCTTTGGGCGTAGCCGGCCGATTCGGGAACGTCGAATTCCAGTGGAAATACATCCCGGATCATGGCCGTTTTTCGTGGAGGAATTGCACCCGGATGGAGGGTGCCGGCGGGTCAAACGGATTCATTGTCTGCAATTCCGCGGCGCCGCGTTCGCCCCGCAGCCAGACGCCCATCGCCAGCAGGCCGCCGCCGATTATCAGGAGCACGCTGGCCACAAGGAGATGTCCCGGCATCCGGCGGGCCAGGCCGATCCACAGCGCCAACAGCACCAGGATGGCATCCACCACGACCAGGCAACCCAGTGCCCAACTGGGAAAAGCCACCCGTTCGCCGGCAGAGTGCGGAGTCGCGATGGGCGGAGGGGGCGGCGCGATCGGTTGACCATTCTCACCCCGGAGCAGCAATTGCACGCCCGTGGGTTTCGCCGAGTCCTCCGTTACGAGTGACAGGGAGTCCGTTCGTTTTGGAGGGCTTAGCAGGCCACCCAAACCTCGACCAAGTGCCGGTTTCGACATCGAACGATTACGATTGGCAGGTCGGTTCGCAGAAGACAGCGATTCTTGCGCGTCATCGTACAGACTCAAAAAGTGGGGCCAGCAACTTCCGGCCCAGCGGATGATCCGGGCGCGCCTGCTCCAGGCGTTCGTAAATTCGTTTCGCCCCGGCGGGGTCCGCGCGGTGCATGACCTGGATGATGGTGACGCAGCGGGCGTAGGCGGCTGTGAAATAGAGGCTCTTTGCCGTGCTCTCCAAGTAAAGGGTGATGGCTTCCGGCAGGCGCCCGGCGGCCTCCCCGGCCAGGCCGCGGAGATACACATCGCGCGCCGCCACATAATGGGCGACGTCTGCCTCCTGGACCGTGGTCGACCCGGCCGTTGATTTTCCCGTCAGCAATGCCGGCAAATCCGTCGGATTCTGCGCGAGGAATCCATTGATCAGGCGGGCCGCCGCCAGTGGGTCCGGAGTCGCCTGGCGCGGAGCGGTGAACAGGACGCTGGGGAAATCATCAGTGCCCACCGGTGCGTCTCCCGCATATCGGCCCAGAGAGGTGGCATCCCCGGCGACACAGCCGAGCAATTGGATCGACCGCTCCAGCCCGGTACTTCGCAACAGTTCCCGCAGCCGGGGATCGGTGCTGCGGGGCTCGACCTGGTCCAGCGTCATTCTCAGTGTTCGGCGCGTGCCCACCAGGCCCAGCACGGGAATGTCCACGTTGAAGTGCAGCAGGAACGCGTGGGTTTGCGGGCCGAAGGTGTCGAGAAAGGTGCGGATGATCGATCGCAGGGTCGGCTCATCGAGTTGGTGCAATGGCAGCCACTGGCAGAACAGTCCGTCCGGCTCCAGTCGATCCCGCACCGCGTGGAAATGCTCGCGAGTGTAGAGAAATCCCGCCCCGTCCTGCGCCGGATGAAAGAGGTCGGCCACGATCACGTCGTAGAATTGGCGGGTGGTGCGTACAAAACGGCGCGCATCCCCGGCAATCAAACGCACGCCGGGAGCCTGCGGGAGTTGGTGATTCCATTCGCTGAAATACTTCATGGCGTCGATCACCTCGGGTACGAGTTCCACGCCATCCGCCTGAATTCCCGGATAGGCGGCGGCGGCGCCCAGGGAAATGCCCGTTCCCGGCCCCAGAAAGAGCGCGTGTCGTGGCGCGGGGTGCAGGAGCAGCGGAATCATCGCCTGCCTTCGCTCGGCCAACGCCGCCGCACTTCCACCCATCTGGAAGCGGTGGTTGACTCGCAGGCTGCGGGCGCCCGAGGCCTCCTCCAAAACGGCCACAGAGGCCATGGCTCCCTCGTGATAGGAAAGGACTCGGGTGTTGGGAGGCCAGCCGAGGCCAGGCAGATTTCCCGTCAGCCAAAAGGTGAGGGCAACGAAAAGGCCTGCCCCCGCGGGCAGGAGCCAGGCCGGTTTCCGATTCGGCGGATTCGGCGGGCGCGTTTCCCAAAAGGGGAGAATCCACGCCGGGACCACATAGCCGACCGCGATGAACGCCAGGCAGCCGTTGGCTCCCAAGAGGGGCAATCCCATCAGGCTGAATCCCCAACCGGCGAAGGCCCCACCCAGCGTGTTGCACGCGGCCCCGCGGCCGACGCCTCCGTGCTCGCGCCGGGCGGATTGCACCAACTGCGTGTAGAGGGCGCCCATCACCACCGTCGCCGGACCAAAGACCGCCGCCGACAGGGCCAGTTCCGTCAGCACGGTTCCCGACCAGGACGGGCCAAACACAGAGCGGGCGGCCACCTGTAATGTTGGGGCCAAATGAAGCGCCACGGTCCCGACGGCCACCGCCCCACCCAGCGCCGGCAGGAGCGTCCGCCACGGGGCGGCGCGGCGGTGAGGAAGAGTCGCACCGATGGCGTTGCCCACCAGATACACCGCCAGGGCAGCGGCAAAGCTATAAAGCGTGCCCTCCATGACCTGGGCCAGCAGGCGGACGCCCACGATTTCAAAACCAATTCCCAGCCCGCCGGTGATAAACAGCAATAGATAAAGCGTTCGGAGAGGGGTTGTCGCGGCGTGCGATCTGGTCGAGGTCGGGCCGGTGGGTGGCATCGGTTTTGCGGTGCCCGCGGCGATTGGCTCCGGGTTCGAGTGGGAGGAATTCAACCACGCCAGGGCGGCACAGGCGAGGTTCAAGCTGGCCAGGACTGTCGCCGTTCCCCGCAAGCCCAAGTGGGGCATGAGCCAGAAGGCGCTCCCCAGAGTTCCGGCGACGCCGCCCAGCGTGTTCCATCCGTACAGCCGCGCGACGCAGCGCCCCGAGGGAGTCACTTGGGAGAGCCAACGTTCCATCGCGGGCAGGGTTGCGCCGATGGCAAACGTGGCGGGCAACAGCGTGAGGAAAGCCAGGACGCCCGCGATGAGTCCGTGGAGGGCGGGCGGCGGATTGTCACCGATCCCGGCGAGGGCGATTCCGTTGACCCACGGTATCAACCACCCGCTGCCCAGCCCCCAGAGGCCGATGATGAGTTCCAGCGCGCCGTACCAGCGTTGCGGCCGCGGGCTGGCACTGAGACGCCGGTCCAGGAATACCGCGCCCGCCGCCATGCCGCCGAAGAAGGCCGTGAGCACCGCCACCAGCGAGACCTGCTCGTGTCCCATTCCGACCGTGAACATCCGGATCCACACCAATTGATATCCCAGAGCCGCAGCGCCGGAGAAAAACAGGACGGCATAAAGGGGCCACCGGAAGGCCGTCACCCGATCCGCCCCGGAGACATCGCGTCGGACGCCGTCGTGCTTCACAAGGGGAAAGGTTTCACGGGCGGCGGCGGCTCAGCCGGGAGGTGCGGAGTCCGAAAGTGGGTGCTTTTTCCAACCCAGCAACTGCAACCCGAACCGCCAGACAAACCGGGGATTGTTGGTGGCGTAACGCTTCCACAGGCGGCGTGGCTCGCGGCAGGTCCGGTAGATCCATTCAAAGCCACTACGCTGAATCCACCGCGGTGCCTGCGCCACCCGGCCCGCGTGAAAATCAAACGCCGCGCCCACGCCCAGCAGGATTTTGGCGTCGAGTCGCTGATGATACGCCGCCATGAAACGTTCCTGTTTTGGAGTGCTCAGGCCCACCCACAGGAAATCCGGCTTTGCGGCCGCCACCTGCGCCAGCAAAGCGGTTTCTTCCTTCACGTCCAACGGGCGAAACGGCGGCGTATAGGTGCCCACAATCCGGAGGCCGGGAAAGCGCCGCTCGAGTTGCGCCTTCAATTCCTCCGCCACGCCGGTATTGCCACCAAAAAAGAAATGCGTAGCGCCTGATCGCTGGCTCCACGCAAAGACGTGTTCCATCAATTCCGGACCGTAGACCCGCGAGATCTCGCGGTGTCCCCGCAATCGCCCCGCCCATACCATGGGCATGCCGTCCGGAGTGGTGAGCAGGGAGGCGTTGTGGATGCGACGCAGTTCCGGATCGGTCTGCGATTCCATGACGCCATGCACGCCGGTCACGCAGACATATCCGCGGTGGTTCTCCGCCACGGCCGCCGCCAGGGTCGCCACGGCGGAGTCCAGGTTCAGCACGGAAATGCCCACCCCCAGCACATTTACCCGCGGTGGCAGCGTTGAGTTTCCGGCCCGTGTGCTTGCGTCGACGTGAGTCATTCCCACCAGCGGTGCAGGTCGCGTTGTCGAGGGGAACTACCAGGTCCCATCCACCAGCAACGACCGGATGTTGGTGGCCAGATTCTCCGCGAGCAGCGTCGACGCCTGCCGCTCGGCGCTGCCCAGATCCGCCACATTGCGGATCGTCGTCCGACCGGTGACATCGCGGTCGAGCAACACCTTTCCGCTGGAATCCACCGCCCGGACGTGGGCCATCAGGACGACGGAATAATCACGGGTCGTGATCACGTCCTTGGGCTGGAAGCTCACCGGTTCGCGCTCGTAACGCAGCAGACTCCCCGTCACCACCACGTCGGCGTCCTCCCGCGTGCTCAGGCGGAAGGTGCCGTCACGCTGAATCTGTTTGCGTAATTGCTGGGTGGTGACCTCGGTCAGGCGCGGTTCAAACGTCTGATTGGCGAACGGCCGGATTTCGATGGACCGGGAACCGGCGACGGTGCCGTTGGTGGGGCCCAGTCGATAACCGGCGCACCCGGCCAGCAGCCAGCCACCGATCAGGCTGGCGATGATCCCGGTGCGCAGCAGGCGGGGCGGTCGCATGGCATCAGGTGGCATTTGGGGGCATTGCCGGCACTACGGCTTCGCGGGCGCCGAATTTTCAAACGCCTTTTTGGAGGCTTCGCGCGATTTCCTTTCGAAATCCGCGTACTTCTGGATCTGCGCCTCGGCCCGGGGCTTCAGGAATTCCAGGCGCGCGGTGGATTCCCCGGCGAAGGGTCCGTTCGGCTGCCGCGACAAGCATTCATTGTAATAAACCCGCGCCGCACTCCACATCCGGTAGCGCTCGTAAAACTGGGCTGTCTGAAAGGCCCCCTTGGCCTGCTCCGCACGCATCACCAG
>JAYTHD010000545.1:0-9378 GCA_043732975.1 Verrucomicrobiota bacterium | reverse complement strand
GGCAGCATGGGCAACTATGAAGGCAACAAGGGCGACTTGCTGATCAAGGAGGCGGTCTATCGCATTGATCCCGCCACGGGCAAGATGGACCTCGTGACGGACACGCCGGTCAAACCCAACGGCATCTGTTTTTCGCCCGATTACAAGCGTCTCTATATCGCCGATTCCGGCGGCAGTTTTCCCCGGCCCATCTGGATTTTCGACGTCGCGGACGGCAAGTCGCTGAAAAACGGGCGCAAATTCGCTTCCATGGCAGCGAATGAACTCGCCAGCACCAATGCCCTTTTCAAAGGCAATCAAACCGGCCTCGCGGACGGCATCCGCTGCGATATCGACGGCAATGTCTGGGCGGGTGCAGGCTGGGTGGGAGGTGGCTATGATGGGGTGCACATCCTCGCGCCGGACGGCGCGCGGATCGGTCTGATCCGCCTGCCGGAGATTTGCGCGAATCTATGCTTTGGCGGGCCGAAGCGAAATCGCCTGTTCATGGCCGGCAGCACGTCCCTCTACGCCGTCTACGTGGAAACTCAGGGTGCGCACATCACCTGACCGCCCGGTCGTTGGTTCGATGTGGCTTTACAAGCCGGGATTCCATTTTCAATGTGCGGGGTGATTCTCCCGCTAAAATCGCACGATTCCCGGCCGTTTTGCCGGCTTCGCCAATCGCTTGGTGGGTATTCCACGCTGGTGCTGGGCGCCCTGATTGGCCTGCCGATCGCCGCCCGCAGTGCCACGCTCGTGCCCCTGCCTGCCGGAAAACCGGCGGCGATGGAAAAACACCTGGCGCCGCTGTCCACGGCAGAGGAACTCAAGACGATCCAGCTTCCCGCCGGCTACCGACTCGAGTTGGTGCTGAGTGAACCCGACATTCAGGAGCCCATGGCCTTGAGCTTCGACGGCAATGGACGCCTGTTGGTCGTCGAGTTGCGCACCTACATGCAGGACATCGAAGGTACCGGCGAACTGGAACCGCGGAGCCGGGTCTCGCGACATGAATCCACCCGTGGCGACGGCCACTTCGACAAGCACACGGCCTTCGCCAACAACCTGTTGATTCCCCGCATGGTGTTGCCGCTGCAGGAGGAAGTGCTCATCGGGGTCACGGACACCAACGACATCCTCGCCTGGCGCGACACCGATGGCGACGGCATCGCCGACAAGACCCGTGTCTTCTATGCCGGCGGACCGCGCGGGGGCAATCTGGAGCACCAGCCCAGCGGGCTCACGTGGGCCTTGGATAATTGGATCTACACCACGTACAACGCCTCCCGGCTCCGCTGGTCGCCCGACGGCGTCGCCCTGAAGGAACCGACCGCGCCGAATGGGGGGCAGTGGGGGCTGGCCCAGGACGACTGGGGCAAGCTCTGGTTCAGCAATGCCGGCGGCGAACGCGGCATCTGGAATTTCCAAACTCACATTGCCTACGGTGCCATCAATGTCCCTTCCCAACGTGGTCCTGCAGGCTATCGGCACAGCGAAACGGCTGAATTTCGCGGCGTGGCCAGCCTGGGCAGATGCGGTCATCGCCCGCAGCACGAGCCAGGGTGTCCAGCAAATCGGCAAGGCGTTGACCTCTGTGCCGCAGTCCCGGGACACGCAATTTTCTCCCCGCGAAGTGGCGATATTGAAACAAGGCGAGGCGCAATATCGCGAACTCTGCTTCGCGTGCCACGGCATGGACGGCCGCGGCATTGCCCAGCAAGGGGCCGCGCCGGGCGCGACGCTGGGCCCGCCCCTCGCCGGTTCCAAAACGGTCGGCGGACATCGCGACGCTGCCGTGCTCGTTCTGCTAAACGGACTGGCCGGACCCGTGAACGGAAAAAACTACGAGGCACAAATGGTGCCCATGAACAGCAATTCCGATGAATGGATCGCCGCCGCCGCCAGCTACGTGCGAAACAATTTTGGCAATCGAGGCAGCTTTGTCTCCCCCGATGACGTCAAACGTCTCCGTGCCAAATATGCTGATCGCACGGAACCCTGGACGACCGCGGAATTGCAATCTGCCCTGCCGTCTCCGCTGAAGAATTCGAAGGATTGGAAGCTGACCGCCAGCGTCGCCGCGGACGGCTGTGCGGCCGCCATCGATGGCAGGAAAGAGACCCGCTGGGACACGCGGACCAGTCAGGCGCCCGGGCAATGGTTTCAGATTGAACTGCCCGCCGCGGCCAATCTCGCCGGACTCCTTCTGGATGCCGCGTCTTCGGCCGAGGATTATCCCCGGGGCTACAAGATCGAGCTGAGTCAGGATGGTACCGCCTGGGGCCAGCCCGTGGCTTCAGGCCAAGGCACCGGCGCGCTCACCGACATCGCCTTCCCGCCGAGCACAGCCCGGTTCGTGCGGATCACCCAGACCGGCAACGTCGATGGCCGATATTGGAGCATTCATGAGCTCCAGATCCTCGCCGGGAAATGAGCACGGGAAATCAGCGCGACACCGGTCGAGCTTCGATCAATCGCGCCGAATGCGGCGGCAGATCCACCACCCGGTATTCGCCGGCGTGTACTCCCAGTGGGTCGCCGGTCCAATAATCGGTGAGCTGAACCTTATGGGAAAGTTTCACCACTCGCGCGACCGGCGTGTCACCCCAATTGAAGACCGAGATCATTTCCCGTCCCTTCAAGGAGGTGACCCCCAGCGAAAATGTTTCATCGTCAAAGCGGGCGCAAACACCCGACGGTGGTACCAGACGCTGCAACATCCGCGCCCGCCGCGGCGTGATCCCGGTCAGGTCATCGCCGCTGAGCAACATACCGCCGGTGGCATAGATCAAGGTCGCGTGGAATTGGTACTCCGCATCCGGCACGGATCCCAGGGTGGTCGGTTTGCCTCCCGCATCCATCACATCACGGGAACCGCCGTCATGCAGCACGACGCAGTCGGGATCGTTCCACCACAGGCGGCCGTTCTGCCAGCCCCGCAGCAGATTCTCCCGTCCGATGCTGGTAAAACTGGCCCAGGAGCGTTCGATATCGAGTGAACTGCGAGAGGCATGCACCAGGCCTAGCGACGGCCAGAGCGGATGATTGCAGCCCATGATCAAGGCGTCCCCTGCCCCGCGTCGAATCGCTTCCATGCCCCGGCGATAGGCCTCGACGCGGGTGGCGTGCGGATCGTGGCGATGCCCCTCCGGAATCGTGGCCCAGTAGGTGGCGTCGAGTTTGAAATAGGTGCAGCCCCACTGCTGGCGCATTGTCTGAAAAAGTTCCGTCAGCCAGCGCTGCGCCGCCGGATGCGTCCCGTCCAGCGCGTACCACGGGCCGAGTCGCCAGCCGCCAAAGCCCACCCGGTCGGATCGCAACGGCGCACCGTGGTCATCCTTCACAAACCAATCCGGATGTTCGCGAAACAGCCGGGATTGCTCACTCGCAATGAACGGCGCCACCCAGATCGCGGGCTCAAATCCGCGCTGGCGGATTTCCTTCAACACCCCCTGAACATCCCCCCCAAATGCCTTCCCCGAATCCAGCCAGTCCCCCATCCACGGCTGGTAGCCATCGTCAATCTGAATGTAGCGCAGCGCCGGCAGATGGGTGGCAATCCAGCCCAGGTTTTCTGAAATATTCCGCGCCGTCACTTTCGGCCCAAAACAATACCACGAACACCAGCCGGTCGGGACGGGATCATGCCGCAAGCGCGGATGATTCCGACCGATTGCGAGCGACAGCTTTTCCAGCAACCGATCCCGCGACACATCCGACGCCACGTGAAATTCCTCCAAATCCCAGCCTTGCCCCGCGGCCAGCTCGAGATTTTCGGTATCGATCACCGCCTGAAGCCGTTCGCCGTTGAAATGCAGTTTCCCGCTGAAGCGGCGGCACGACGCAAAGCCAACCAGCACGCGGGCAGCATCGTTCGGCGACAGCAGGAGCAGTCCATAGACCGTGCGGAAACC
The DNA here is from genome assembly GCA_043732975.1 of Verrucomicrobiota bacterium. GTDB lineage: Bacteria > Verrucomicrobiota > Verrucomicrobiia > Limisphaerales > UBA9464 > CANIZL01. Next base: position 5,482 of record JAYTHD010000545.1, on the reverse strand, counting down.
GGGGCGCTCGGGCAGTCGGTAGTGATCGCGATCCGTATACAAGCCCACATCCCGCGGTTTCGCGAGCGTGCCTTCGGTCTGGGAAAGCATCTGAAATCCCTCGCCATAGACCGGTGTATCGCCGGTCAGGCCGTGAGCGACGTCCAGAAGGACCACTTCCTGAACCCGCACCGCGGCCCTCCCCGAATTCTTCAGTCGCACCCGACAGCGGTCGCCCTGCCACTGGAAATCCAATCGCAGCGTGGCGGGATTCGTCGCCCCATTCGCCACCACCCGCGCGCCGGAATGGGCGTGGAGGGCGGTCACGAACGGCGACGCATCACCCAACACAGGCTGGCAGACGAGACTCAACCCCACGCCGAAGAGTCCCAGCCAGGAACCCCACCGGCCACGCGATGACAGCAGCATAACCCGGGACAGTTCCACATTTTCTGGAAGCGAGTCCAGTTTGTTCACGGGTGGCCCGCCACCCACCACCCACGAGGTGGCGGCAGTAGAGCTGCGACTGCCGCGCCCGCGCAGAGCGGGCGGCGACCCGTGCAGGTGACGCGCCAGTCCATTCGTTGCGCCGCTCCACGCGGCGCTACTGGTCGCAGCGCTACCAGTTCCACCCCTTTGCCGGTTCACCGAAATTTAGGGGAATGAATTCTCCAATGTTTCCGCCCAAACACCCCGAAAATTCTGAGATCTGAGGTGACCGGACGACCCGATATTTCAACTCAATTCGCTTGCCGGGGGCGGGCGCGGCCAACTCTATTCCCACCGTTCTTTGAATGCGGTGCCGGCCACTCGCCGACACCCACGAATTCAACACAGTTCGCTTTGCGGGAACTCCGTGAGAATCGGAGACGGTAGCGCCACGGTATCGGGTGACAGACCCCCAATCAGCCACTGGTCGAAAGACTGGGAAGGCGGGGGCGAGGTTCGCAGCCCGGAGTCCGGATATCGCAGCAGCTGTGCTCGTCGTTCCTCCATCGCCACCGGGATTTCGGTGGACCGGAGGAAACTTCGCCGCCGCGCGAAGGATGAGGCCAGTCTGGTCGGCCCGTTCTGCCGTCCAGGCCCAGAGATTTTCTGACGCCTTCATTCTCGGTCTGCGGGAAGGTTGGCGTTTTTTGTTTTCACCCACTCGCACTTTGCGGCGAGCGGGAAAAACGGGACGCTGCTTTTCCGCCACTGGTCTCTTGAACACGCAACCGCACCCGGTGGGAACGCCGGGGGCCTGATCCCTGATCCCAAGAGACCCATGAAAAACATTCTGCCCTCCCTCTCGCCACGCCTTGCGTGGGCGATGTTCGCCGCCCTCCTGCCCCTGACCGGCCAGGCCCAATACGCCAGTCAGGTGATCGGCTACCAGTCCGGTACGGGCTTCGCCACGGAATTTGGCACCGGCCTGGGCTATACCACACCCGGCAGCGCCCTCGGCGAGCCCAGCCGGGTGACGCCGGGTGATTATGGTGGACCCGTTGATCCCTTCAACCCGCCGTATTTGCGCGACCAGATCGTCAGCCTCGGGACCGGCGGTTCGCTGACGGTCGGACTCGCCGCTCAAAACAGTGCCGCCAACCCTTACGGCATCGATTTCCAGATCTATGGGAACACGGGCTTCATCATCATCAATGGCGACTATTCCGGCGGTGGTATCACGGATGGGTCGACGTTCGGGCAAAACTCCGGCCAGACACGGGTCAGCGTCAGCTCGGACGGACTCTCGTTCTATGTCCTGAATCCGGCCCTGGCACCCGTCGCCGATGGTCTCTTTCCGTCGCTCGGGACGGGTGACTTCACCAGACCGGTGGATCCGGCGCTCAAGAACGCGGACTTCGCGAACCTGGGGCTCACCGAAATTCGCCAGAAGTATGGGGGCTCGGGCGGTGGCACCGGATATGATATTGCCTGGGCTGTCGACGCCAACGGAGCGGCGGTCCGCTTGGACGCGATCCAGTTCGTTCGCGTCGAAGTGATCAGCGGGCACAGTGAAATCGATGCCTTTGCTGCCGTTCGCGATGTGCCCGAACCGTCCGTCTGGGCTTTGCTGCTCGCCGGATCGGCGCTGGCAGGTATCTCTCTCGTCCGTTCGCACCGCTCTGGCGTGTGAAATCGACCGGCAATTCCTGCCCTGCGGTGAATGCCGGGACCTGTCCCGTCTGTCAGGGCCCCAACGGCTGCCGCCTCCAAAACGGCGTCGGTTACAAGGGTCCCTGCTGGTGCGAGCAGACCGACATCGCGGCGGAATTCATTGCGCAATTGCCGGAGGAAAAGCGCCATCGGCAATGCTTCTGCAGCCACTGCGTCGCGGAATTTAATCGAAAGCGGGACTATCGGCCGACACCCGGGCCGGGCGACTATTATATCGATGGCGCCGGCCGCTGGGTATTCACCGAGGCCTATCACCGCCGTCGTGGCTTCTGCTGCGGGAGTGGCTGCCGGCATTGCCCTTATCAACCCACGCCGGAAAATCCAGCGATCACCGCATGAAACTCGATTTCGCGGCCGGATCACGGACGGTTCGCAGCTGGCGCATTCCAGCGATGTTCCTCTGCGGCCTGGTCTGGAGGTTCACTGTCGTTGCCGGGGGGCTTCGTGAGGATTTCGCCACGGATCCTTTTTCCGCTGATCGACCCGCGCCGACCCGCTGGCAGAGGGTCGGTGATCCGTCGTTGTATACATGGGACGCCACCGCTGGGAATCTCGCGGTCCAATGGGATTCCACGCGGCCGAATTCCTTTTGTGTACTCCCCTTGGGACGAAAGCTCGCGGCGGCAGACGCCTTCGCGGTCTCGTTGGATCTCCGCATATACATCGCCGGAGCGCGGGCCAACTCCGGTCGTACCAATCCACTCCAACTCAGCATTGCCTTCATTCAGCTGGCCAAACTTCCCACCGGTTATCCGCTGCGGACAGTGGCCGGTCGGGCGCAGGATCTGCTGGATTTCAACTTCTTTCCCTTCGCGGACCTGGGCGTCTTCGGCGCCTCCGCCTACGTTTCACCTGCCGCCTTCGGCCACACGTCAGCCGCCTACAGTTTTGGCAACGCGCTGGATCTCGCGGATGGCACCGTCCGCCACCTCACCTGTTCCTGGGACCCGGGTACCCGCCAATTTTTCACGGCGATCACCGGAGCGGGTCAGGAACCCGTGGCGCCGACGGAGCCGCCCTTGCCGGCGTCCGACGACTTCACGGTCGACGCGCTGGCCATTGTCAACTGGAGCGAATCCGCCACCCCGCACGATTCGTTACTGGCGTCCGGGACGCTGGACAATGTGTTGATCACGCTGCCGACGCCGCCCATCGCCTTTACCGGTCCATTGCTCCTGGGTGTGGACCGCCGCTCGGTGGAATTCGAGGGGCAAGTTGGCTATCGGTATCAACTCGAAGCCAGCGGGGATTTGATTCAATGGAACGACGTCGGGTCCAGCCTGCCCGGCCAGGGAACGCGGCTGGTTCTCTCTGATTTCCGAAAGGCATTTTTTTTTATTCAATTCTACCGGGTGCGCAGCTCGCTCACGCCATGACGGCTGCCGCCACCTTTGCGCGTCGTCGCTCATCGGGCTTCACGCTCGTGGAACTTCTGGTCGTCCTGGTGATCATCTCCCTTTTGGCCGGACTCTTGTTCCCGGCGTTGCGCAAAGCCCGCGGCGCCGCCCAGACCGCCCGCTGCGGTTCCAACCTAAGGCAATTGGGTCTCGCGGCCCGACTCTATTGGGAGGACCACGGCGGTCACCCGTTTCCGGAAGGACTCACCCGGACCAACGGGGGCAGCGTCTATTGGTTTGGGTGGCTACAAGACGGAGCCGAAGGCCAGCGGGAGTTTGATCCGCGCCCGGGCAAGTTGTGGCCCTATCTGCAGGGACGCGGAGTGGAGATCTGCCCGGCGCTCGACCGCACGCAACCGCACTTCAAGGCCAAGGCCCGTGGGGCGGCTTTTGGCTACGGATATAACATCCTGCTCGGACCGCGCGAAACGGATGTCTCCCCTCGTCGGGCTTCGACCTGCGTCGACCAACTGCGACGCCCCAGTGAAATCGCGGTGTTTGCGGATTGCGCCCAGGTTAACGATTTCCAGGCCCCTGCGTCACCCGAAAGTCCCCTGCTGGAGGAGTTCTACTTCTTCGACACCACCTTCCCGACCGTTCATTTCCGCCACGCCCGGCGGGCGGGAACGGCGTTCGTCGATGGCCATGTCGGATCGGAATCTCCGGAAGCGGGTTCGGTGGACATACGCTGGAGTGCCCAGCCAGTTGGCCGCCTGATATCCGACCGGGTCACTCCCGATTGACCAACTCCTGCAGGTTGGCGCCAGTGCCCACCATTAATTCGCACGACGTCCTCGCCCAATTCCAAATCGCTTTCAAAAGGAGACCCATTCGCTGGGTCTTTGCGTCGCTGGCTGCGTTGCTCGTCAGTCGCAGATCCATGCGGATATGCGCCTTGCCAGCAAAGCAAATCCCGGCGCGCCTTGGTCTCCTCTTGAAAGCTCCTTGGAATAACCCCGGACAGCCGCTAATTTCCGCGCCATGCCATTTCGATCGCAACGGAACGATCCTTTCGTCCGGACCGCCTTTGCCCTTCTGGGAATCGTGGGAAGCCTGCTGCTCTCCGGCGCCGAGGTCGTGGATCCGTCCCGCTTCGAACGGGAGGTCCTGGTGACCGCCGCGGACGATCCGGTGTCGGTGGATATTGCGTCGGATGGCCGTTTGTATTTCGTGGAGCGGACCGGTGGATTCAAAATGTGGGATCCCAAGACGCGGCTCACCACCAAGCTCGCCACCCTGCCCACTCACGCGGCTTGGGATACCGGCTTGCTGTCGCTGCTTCTCGCGCGCGATTTTGCCGCCTCCGGACAATTCTACACGCTCCGCTGTCCGGAAGACAAACACTTGGTTATGCGCGTGGGCCGTTTTGCCATTCAGGACGGCGTCGTGGATCTCAAGTCGGAGAAGGCGATTTTGGAATGGGCCATCGACTCCGAGGAGCCGCCGCATTGCGGGGGCGATCTGAAATGGGATCGCGACGGCAATCTCATCATCGGCACGGGTGAAAACACACCGCCCCAGGATGTCCCGGCTTTCGATCCGTCGCCGGGCAAGGAGCTCTTCGATGCCCGGCGCTCGTCGGCGAATTCCCAGGATTTACGTGGAAAAATCCTGCGCATCACTCCCAAAGCGGACGGGTCCTACGGAATTCCCGCCGGCAATTTGTTCATCGATGCCCACCAGGGACGACCCGAGGTTTTTGCCATGGGAATCCGCAATGCCTTCCGCGTTTTTGCCGATCCGAAAACGGGGTGGATCATCTGGGGTGACGTGGGCGGCAACGTGGACCCGAACCTGGGCTTGGGACCGGAAGGCTACGATGAAATCAACGTGGCCAAGGGACCGGGCTTTTTTGGCTGGCCCTTCATGAGCGGACCGAACGCGCCGTGGCGACCCTTCGATCCCGCGACCAAGAAGCCCGCCGGCGAGCCGTTTGACCCCCGGCA
>JAYTHD010000544.1:0-4552 GCA_043732975.1 Verrucomicrobiota bacterium | reverse complement strand
ATTGAAAGGGTATTCCTTTGAATTCTCAAACAGGCTCGAAGCCAAGTCAACGGGAACCGAACGCCCACAGGTTCTTGGTGGTCCGAACGTAAATCGTGTTGCCATCAATCGCCGGTGTGCAACGCACATTTTCACCGAGCTTGTTGACGGCGATCACTTTGAGAGTGTCGCCGGCTTGAACGACCGCAAATGTCCCCGATTCGTTCACTGTGAAGATATAGCCGTCCGCTGCGATCGGAGAGCCAATCATCTGGCCGCCGATGCCGAGGCGCTCGCGATCCAGGATCCGCTTGCCGGTCTTCGGTTCCAGCACGGTCCACAGCCCGCCGTCCCGCAGAAAGTGCAATCGGCCGCGGTAATAGAGCGGCGACGGCATCTCTGAGAGGCCCTTGGTGGATTCCCAAAGCACATGGGTGTCGGTGCTGTCGTCCTGGCCGCCCGGTCGGATGGCGACAAAGCGGTCGGCGTTGAATTTGTCCTTGGAAAAGGCCTCGGAGGCGTCCCACTCCGTATGGGTGACGATCCCGTCCCGGTCGGTATCCACAAAGGCCGACAACAGGCCACGCATGGGGAAGCCGTTACCCGGAACGTCCAGCGGGATTTCCTTGCGGATATGCCAGACGACAGAGGCGGGCACTTCGGTGATCGCCAGATTGCCGTCGTGGTTGGCGTCGTATTCCGCGAGGAGTTTGGACCAATCGAAGAGCGGGTCCGGAGGTCCGGAAGGATCCCCCATGCCACTGCCGCCGACAAACAGGATTCCATCGCCCGCGACCGGTGTGGTCACTGCCGAAAAGCCCCAACCGCGGACCCACCATTTGGGTTGACCATCCTTCAGGTTGTAGGCCGTGATCCGACCCTTCCCCTGGATCATGAGTTCCTCGATGCCGTCGTGGCGCCAGACCATCGGCGTCGAATAACACGCTCCGGCCAACGGGCGGGGTGTTTCCCACAGGATCTTGCCGGTCGCCGGTGCCAGGGCGACCAACTGCGAGTTGGTGCTATCGCCATCGCGCTGCAGGATCAACTGATTCCCTGCCAGAATCGGCGACGTGGCCGTTCCGTATTGGGAGGGCGACCGATCAAAAGCATGCCGCCAGACTTCCTTGCCGTCGAAGTCGTAGGCGAGCAGTCCGTACGAACCGAAATAGGCATAGACGCGTCTCCCATCGGTGCAGGGCGTGGACGCGGCCGGTGAGCTGAAGGAGTGGCAGGGTTCGAGCTTGACCGCCGGAGCCGCCTGTCTCCAGAGTTCCCGTCCATTGCGGATGTCGAAGGCGAGGGTGACGAGTTGATGGTCGGCCACCGCTGTCAGGAACAGATGATTTTCCCAGACAATTGGCGAAGAAACGCCCGCCGGCACGGGCACCTTCCAAAGCAGATTCGTGTCGGGCCCAAAATGGATCGGCGGCCGGGCAAAGTCGGAAATACCCGAGGCATTATAGCCACGGAATTGCGGCCATTTCGGGGTCGCGGCGGAAATGGTCGTGGCGGCGCCGAGGGCTAACAAAAGCAGCATCCGCACGGCGGCCGTTGCCCAGGAAAGGCGGAGGGATGCCGGATTTGTATTAGGATTGGGACACGCCACTGCGGGACCAGCCTGCGTTTGCGAGCGGTTCATGGTTCACACTGGTTTTCCCTTATCTGGGCGTCAATCGGTACTGTGGGAGTCGGGCGAACCGGCCTCGAACTTCGGCTGAATTTCCATCGAACGTAGATTGGTGGCTCGATAGCGGACGAGTGCGGATGGGGTATTGGAAGATGTCAACGGCCGGAGGGCCGGTTTCCAACCGGCTTATCGCCCGCGCAAAACAATTCGGCCGAGGGCCTGCGGGACGTCTTACCGAGACTGGGGCATCAGTAAATTATGTGGCGATCTAAGCCGGCTAAAAGCCAGCGCTCCGGAAGAGCGCACCGCGGCGGCGCAGGAAGGCAAATCCCAGCAAACCCATTCCGGCCAGGAGGACGTATTCATGGGGTTCGGGAACGGGCACCAGGACTCCGAGGCTCAGGCCGGTGGATTGGGCCATCGCAATCTGATTGTCGTCGAGAAACGTGCCGCCGCCGAAGGCCCGCATCAGGTTGTTTTGGGGACCTGTCCCGGTTTCCTGATGCACCAACCCCAGATTGTGCCCGATCTCGTGCGCCAGGACGGAGCCGAATCCCGGCAGGGGTGTGGGACTGTTCGCCATGTAGGAGCGGCGTCCATCGATGGTCCCGGCCCCGGCGACGGAGAAATCAGCCAGCGGCACCCCTTCGCCACCGGTTCCCGGATGGGAATTCACGAAAAACATCTGCAGCGTGGTACCGCTCAAATGCAGGGGGATGAGCTGGATCTCAAAGCCCAGCGTCGGCACCGGCACCTGGAGGACTTCATTGGCCTCCGCGTTGCTGAGATCCCGATAGGCGGTGCTGTCGAACGTCTTGACCGGCAGAAACGTCACGTCGATGCCGGCCTGGGCCCAGATGGCATCCACTTCCGATTGGTAGAGAAACTGGGTTACCGGCACGGCCCCGCTCCCGTCGTCGTTCCGCACCTGGATCGGTTGAACCGTGAGTTCATAGATGATGGCCGCACTGAAGGCGGGAATCGAGCTCAATGACAGAAGCAAGGCGGCGCCGAGGGAAGTCGAAGTTCGTGGATTCATGATGAAAAAGGGTGGGGCCTAGGAACGGAGTTCAACGAGTGAAAATGATCTACTATAGTGTTGGCAAATATTCGCCTCCTGACCCTTCGCAAAGGCAAAAGGTGTGAGCGAAGAATTCCTCGAAAAATGCTCGGGCGATGTTCCAACAGCGTCAAGCGCGAGTGTGCCCCGTGATGGGCGCACCGAAGCGTGGGGAACGCGACGCAATAGAGGCCCCGAGGAATCATTGGAATATTCACTTCCCCAAACTTCGGTGAACCGGCAACGGGGATCGGCGGAACGGGTCGCGCTGCGACCAACAGCGCCGCGTTCAGCGCGCAACGAACGGACTGGCTCGTCGCGCCGCACCAGTCCCCGTCCGCTCTGCGCGTTGCTGGCTGGCCTGCGGCCACAAAAATTGGTGGGCCGAGAGTCTCCGCGAGGCATCCGCGTCGGGACCTGACTTCGTCAGGGAACACCTCGCCGGGAGTCTCGTGCCACCGTGAAGCAGACCGCTGAAGCCTGGCTCGACGGAGTCTCGCTCCACCTTGCTGGCTGGCCTGCGGCCACAAAAATCGGTGGGCCGAGAGTCTCCGCGAGGCAGTCGCGTCGGGACCTGACTTCGTCAGGGAACACCTCGCCGGGAGTCTCGTGCCACAGTGAAGCAGACCGCTGAAGCCTGGCTCGACGGAGTCTCGCTCCACCTTGCTGGCTGGCCTGCGGCCACAAAAATCGGTGGGCCGAGCTTCGTGCCGGAATTGCCTCACGGTTCCGAACCCCCGGCTCCGCTTTCATCGATTGAGACAATGGGTCGCCACCCGTTTCGATGCACCGGTTGTTCGCAGATTTGGTAGGGTGGGGCCCGTGAAGAATCTCAATACTACATTGAGGCAGACTGGGGGACGTCGTGGGGCCTACAGTCTTCCGGCGTGGGTTCACGCCGGATTGCGCGGGAGCCCGGGAAGGCTCCGATGCGTCGTGGCGGCGATGACTTTGGTGGTCGCACCCCCCCTGGCGGCCCAGGAAAAGTCGGAATCGCCGGCCGCACCCAGCGTCCGTCTGGAATCCCTGCCGCTCAAGCAGGTGGAGTTGGCGGCCCGGTTGGCGGTGAAGCTGGCGCCTCGGGAAGAGTTGGCGCAATTCACGCTGGGTTCGGTGACGGTCCTGCGCTGTGTGGAGACGTTGATTCAGGACCTGAACCGCCACGGCTTCCTGCAGGCGGAAGGGCTGAGGAATGTCGCGGGACTGACCGGCACGCCGTTTCCAAAAATTCCCGGATCGCAGGCCGAGACGCTCGACTATCCGGGACTGCGCCAGATCCTGGAGCGATTCCAGACCGGTCTCGATGCGGCGCGGACCAATTTGATTCCGGCCGGTCAGGGGGGTGAGTTCAAGCTGCCCGTGGACTTGCTGGCGATCCGCTTTGACCTGACGGGCGAGGGTCGGGAATTCCGCACGCTTCCGGAAATGATGCGTTTGGTGCAACCCCCGGGTGGTGCGGCCGCCGACTCCGGACCGGCCACCGCCTTCCGGGTGAATTTCGATCGGGCCGACGCGCTCTGGTTGGCGGCGTACTCGCAGATCCTCTCGGCCGGCGTCGATGTGCTGCTGGCTCACGATTTCGAGCCCAGTTTCCGCAGCGTGGGTCCCAGTCTCTTCGCGGGGGTCAAATCCCTACTGCCGAACCACGCGACCAACGGCCGGGAATGGGCTCCGGTGGTGGCGGATTTCATTGCCGCGGTTCATCAGATCCGCTGGGAATGCCCGGAGCCGGCCCGATTGGCCCGCGGCCACGCCGGTCTGCTGAAGGCGATTGCGCTCAGCCGGCAAATGATGGCGGCGATCCAGACCGAAACGGACGACGATGCGGAGTGGTTGCCGAACGAGCGGCAGCACGGCGTCGCGGGCATTGTGCTCGGCAGGGA
>JAYTHD010000543.1:0-6298 GCA_043732975.1 Verrucomicrobiota bacterium | reverse complement strand
AGGCGGATGGCAATGGCAGGTCGCCACGGCTTTCGGCTGCCGCTTCATGATCTCCAAGTGCATGAGGATCTCGCTCGTGCGCTTCTTCACGCCCGCCAGCTGGTTCCCCTCGAAATCCACGAGGCACATGTCCCCGGGCTTCATGAAGCCTTTGCTCACCAGCGTCGGCGTGCACAGCGCGATGTCCTCGCCGACGCGGATGGCGATGTTGCCGCCATTGCCATCGACATAGGCGCGTCCCCACAGGCGCCGACCGATATCACAAAGCTGTTCCTTCAGGGCCTGGGCCGCGGGCGAATTGAAATAGGCGTCGAGCTCGGCCTTCGATGACTTGGACGACAGCGGCTTGGCCGGACTGGCCGGAGTCGCCGCGGGCGCGCTGGCGGTGGTCGACGCCCGTTGGGAATAGGCGTGGTCGCGCAGGGCGTCCCTGGCGGAAGGCGTCAGGATCGCGTCCGCCGGGAGATTCTTCAAATCACCACCACGGGCGATGATTTCCTCGATTTCTTTGGCTGTAATGACGGAGGGCATAAAAGGAATGATTAAAAATATTAAGTCCAGCGACGCCGGTCGGATGAACGCTATTTTTGGAAGGGATTATAGTAAATATTGTCGACCAGCGCCGCGATGATCGCGTCGATGGGCGGGGATTTTTCGAAGGGCTGCGCGGCTTCGCGACCCTCCACGTAGCCCACGGTTTCACCCACGCCACCGCCGAGGGCATCATAGGCCACCAGGCTCGGATCCTTGCTCATGCCGGGCGGGGTGGTCTCGCCCTGTTGAAAATGCTCGCGGGTGAACGGCGATAGGATCAGCCAGCGGGCGCCGACCAATTCGGGCACCACCACACTGAGCGTGACGCGACCGATCACAGTCCCGAGTTTCATACCGGCACCCCCGGTTCCTTTTCGTCGACCACCCCCATCACCAGCCAGCGGGCCGGACTTTTCGGGTCGCCCACCATCAAGCGGGCCGCGGAGCCGTCGGAGGAAATCACCACCCGCTGATGCATGCCCGCGCCATGGGAATCGATGGCAATCTGGGGCGCGCCCTCCGGGTCACCCGCCTGATTGATCGGCTGGCAGATGACCAACCGCCAACCCTCGTAGCTCGGATGCTTGCGAGTGGCCACGACATTGCCTTCGACGCGGGCTAGAAGCATATGGGTATGCGGGCGGTGTTGCGGCGGAGTGAAACGGCCGGGCCGCTGCCAGAAAACCGGTCCGCCGCTGGAAAATCCGTGTTCATCGCCGTGGGGGGTTCAGGGGTGCTGCCGGACCGGGGTGTCGGTCAGTAGATCTTGAGATTGTCGACCATCACGCAACGACGCACCCGGGTAAACGTGCGGGGATTGGTCACGCCTTCGCCGGTGGGTGTGGCGATGCTGAAGCTCAGATAGCCTTCGCCACCGAGTCCCAATCCCGCCATGCAGGGGCCGTTTTTGATGAACAGGGTCGTATCCAGCGAGCGGCCCATCGCGGTCAAGGCCTCCAAGTCGTGGGAATGGATGATGCTGGTGTGTTTGTAACCGTGTTCGGCTTCGAGGGAACGGGCGACACCCTCCTCCAGATTCTTCACCCGGGTGATGGGAATGAAGGGCATCATCTGCTCCTCCACGACGAAGGGGTGGTTGGCGTCGGTTTCGGCGAAGAGCAGTTGGGTGCCGGCCGGGAGGTTGATGCCGGCGGCGCGGGCGAGGACAACGGGGTCCTTGCCGATGAAATCGCGGTTCACGGCCGCGTGGCTGCAACCGCCGCCCTGACCGGGAGTGATCGTGAACGCTGCCTTGGTGAGTGCCTCCAACTGCACCCCGTTCAACTTCACGGCGCCATTCAGCTCCAACTGGGCCATCAATTTGTCGGCAATGTTTTCCAATGCGAACACTTCCTTCTCACCGATGCAGAGGAGGTTGTTGTCGTAGCTCGCCCCCTGGACAATTGCCCGGGCTGCCCGCTTGAGGCAGGCGGTGTCGTCCACGTAGACGGGCGGATTGCCCGGCCCGGCGCAGATGGCGCGCTTGCCGGTCTGCATGGCGGCCTTCACGACGCCCGGGCCACCGGTGACCAGCAGGATGCGGACGGCGTCGTGTTTGCACATCGCCGCGAAACTTTCCATCGACGGGCGCTCAATGAGGGTGGCGACGTTCTCAATACCCAATTCCCGGTAGATCGCCTCATTGAAGGCGCGCACCGCCACGGCGGCACAGCGGGCCGCGCTCGGATGGGGATTGAAAACGACCGCATTCCCGGCCGCGCAAATGTTGACGATATTGCCGCTGAGCGTCGGGATCGAATGCGTGCTGGGAGTCACGGCCCCCACCACTCCGAAGGGCGTATATTCCTCCAACGTGATACCGTGATCGCCGCTGCGGGCATCGGGGCGGAGCCATTCCACGCCGGGAACCAGTTTGATGATCTTGAGCTTTTCGATTTTGTGATCGAGTCGTCCGATCTTGGTTTCCTCCAGCTCCAGACGTCCCCACGCCTCGGCGTTGGCTTCGCACATGGCCTTGATGATCTCGACGATCTTGACCCGGCCCGCGATACCGGCCTTCTGCAGTTGCCCGTACGCTTCGTTGGCGGCTGCGGCGGCTTCGTTGGCATCGGTGAAGACACCATATTTCCCCCGTAATCCGGGCCCGCTGCTGCCCTTGCCACCACAGCCACAATCCTTCTGGGCCGGCGCTGCGGCCGGCGCCGGGGTCGGGGTCGCCGCGGAAAGGGTTGCCCCACTGAGGCGGCTGAGCACCTCGGCCACCACATCACGAATCAAAGTCTCGTTTACGGAACTCATTTTTATGGAGGTCGCGCCCATGCCATTCACGGCGCCACCAGTCTGTTGATTGCTTCCTAACCACTGCACTGCCGACTACCACCTATTGCCGCGCGCTGTAGATCTGCTTCCCGAGCACATCCACCGTGTCCACGATGCCGATGACGACCGCGTCCACCGGAACCTCCTTCATCCCGGCGGCCAGGCGGGCACTGCTGCCCTGGCAGAACAGGATCAATTCACCGATGCCCGCGCCCACGGAATCCACCGCCACGATGGTATTCACGCCGGGGCGGAACTTCGTCGGATCCTGGTCATCGACCAATTGCGGGCGGAGCAACAGCAGCTTGCGGCCGTTCATGCTCGGCTCCTTTTTGGTGGAGACGACGGAGCCTTCGACGCGGGCGAGAAACATAAGAGTAATCAGGGGGGAACCACCGCACCGCGCGGCGGATCACGGATCCGGCAGACTACTTCTTCTTGGGCAACACCGCCTCGACGTCGGCGTGGGGCCGGGCGATGACGTGCACGCTGACGATCTCGCCCTTGATGGCCTTGATGGCCTGGGCGCCGGCATCGGTGGCGGCCTTGACGGCGGCGACATCGCCCACCACGACGGCGGTGACGAGGGCGTTGCCCACCTGGGTCATGGGGCCGGCGAGTTCCACGTTCGCCGCCTTGAGCATCGCGTCCGTGCCTTCGACCAGCGCCACGAGGCCGCGGGTTTCAATCATTCCAATAGCTTGTTGTGACATATTATTGCTTTGTATTGATGGTTAAATGCAGAAAGGTAAAAAATCAGCCCGGATGTTCCAGCAGTCGCTTGGTCTCGCGGGCCACCACCAATTCCTCATTGGTCGGGATCACGAGGACCTGGACACGGGAGTCGGCCGTGCTGATGACCGCCTCCGTCGCCCGGGTGGCCGCGTTTTTGGCGGGATCCAGAACGATGCCCAGTTGATCGAGCTGCGCGCAGACGGCGGCCCGCAATTCCGCCCGGTTTTCGCCAATGCCGGCGGTGAACACGAGGGCGTCCGCGCCATTGAGTTGGAGAAAATAGCCACCGATCCAGCGGCGGGCTTCACTGACATACACATCAATGGCCAGTTGCGCCTGGGCATTGCCCTTCGCCGCGGCGTCCTGAATATCGCGGATATCGTTCGACAACCCGCTCAGACCCTTGAGTCCTCCCTCCTTGGACAATTGGCGCTGTGCCTCGTCCACGCTCAGACCCAGCGTCTTCATCGCGTAGGGCAACGCTTCCGCGTCCAGATCGCCCACCCGGTTGTTGTGCGGCAGACCGGACTGCGGACTCATCCCCAGGCTGTTGCCAATGGCGACGCCGTCGAGGATCCCGGTGATGCTGGAGCTGCCGCCCAGGTGACACGAAATGACGCGGAACGGCTTTCCCAAAGCGGCCGGCGGGACACCGCCGACGTAGATCCGTCGCACCCGCTCCGCGACATCGTTGCGCCCCAACAATTCCGCACTGCGTTCGGCAATGAATTTGTGACTCGCACCATGGAAACCCCAACGCCGGATGCCAATCGCCCGCCACGCCTCGGGAACGGCATAGCGCATCATGCATTCCGGTGCGAACTGGTAGAAGGCGGTCTCAAACAATCCGATCAACGGCACCCCCGGCATTCGCTGCGCAAACAGTCGGATGCCGGTGATGTAGGGAGGATTGTGGGCCGGGGCGAGACCGCAGTACGCCTCCATGGCGGCGAGGACCGGTTCCTCGAGCCGCACGCAGCCCGTGACGTCCTTGGCAATCACCGTTTTGAAACCCACGGCCGCCAGATCGCTTTCATTAGCGATGGCGCCGGCCGCTTTCAATTGACGCAGACAGTCCTCGATGGCGGCAGGATAATCTGTCACCCGCTCCAACCCGCCCTTGTGCAGCAACCGCTCCGCCCCGTTCGAGAAATCGAACAGGCGCCACTTGAGCGAGGTCGAGCCGATGTTGGCGACGAGGATCTTCACGGGGAGCGGTCAGGGACGGGAACGGATGGCGGCCCGGCTATTGCAGCCACTTGCCGAGCACCGCGAGACCTTCATGCGGCCGCGGGATCACCTGGACGCTGACGATCGAACCGACCTGGGCGCCGGCGGCGGCGCCAGCATCCGTGGCCGCCTTGACGCTGGCGACATCCCCGCGGAAGAACGCGGTGACATAGCCGGAGCCGATTTTTTCCCATCCTGTGAAGGAAACGTTTGCCGATTTGAGGGCGGCGTCGACGGCCTCGAAAAGGGCGCAGAGACCTTTGCACTCGATCATGCCAATTGCTTGTTGTGCCATATAAATATCAGGAATTAAGTCGAAGGGAGAGAGGGGTTATTTCTTGGCGGTCACGGCCGGGGCGCCTTCGCCAAAGAAAATCTTGCCGAGGTCCTCATGCGGACGGGCAATCACATGGCTGGCGACGAGTTCGCCCACGCGGCTGGCGGCCTTCGAGCCGGCGTCGACCGCCGCCTTGACGCTGGCAACGTCACCGCGGCAGATGACCGTGATGAGGCCGCCGCCGATGGAAATCGTTTTGGTGATGGTGATGTTGGCGGCCTTGGCCATCGCATCGGTCGCTTCAATGCTTCCGGTGTAGCCCTTGGTTTCGATCATGCCGATTGCTTCGCTCATAGACTGTTATTATTTGCGTTGAGAATTCAGTGTTGAAAGGCGTAAAATCATTTCCTGCGGGCTACTTGAGCAACTCACACGGTGTGTCGGACTGCAGGTTGCAGGCATTTCCCTCGTCGGTGTCGATGTGTATCTCGAGTTTCACCGCCGGATCCACCCGGGCCAGGACCTCGTCAAAAGTGAGGCCACACGGCCCGCCCACCTTGAGGCGCATCATGTCGCCGAGTTTGACGCCATAGTAGGCCGCGTCTGCCGGACTCAGATGAACATGGCGGGCGGCCCGGATCACACCGCTGGTCATTTCGAAAAACCCGGCCGGACCCATCAGCATGCAGCCCGGCGTGTCCTTGATATTGCCGGAGGGTCGCAGGGGGATGTCAAAACCCAGCGCGATGGCATCGGTATAGGCCAACTCGACCTGGTTCAAGGTCCGGCAGGGACCGAGAATGCGCAGATTGGAAATGACGCGACTGCGGGGACCGATCAGGGTCACGGTTTCCTTCGCGGCATAGTGACCTTCCTGATAGAGCCATTTATGAACCTGAAGTTTGTAGCCGGGCCCAAACAAAGCCTCCACAGCTTCGGGGGTCAGGTGACAATGGCGGGCGCTGACATTGACCAGGAACGGGTTGGGCGTTCCCGCCGACCGCGGCAGGGGCATTCCCAGACGGGAATAAACTGAGCGTCGAACCAGGTGTTCGATCACGGCGCGATGCGGAGGCGTTGCGGCACCCTGAGACATTGTGGGGAACTTGGTAGGCGGGGATTGAAAGAGTGTCAAACGAAAGCTTGCAGGATCTTCCAAATTCTTCCACGCTTCTGAAAGATAATGCAACCGGAAGAGCGTCAAGGAAGAATCGAGCAACATCTGACGAAGCTGGAGTTCGC
>JAYTHD010000542.1:0-2384 GCA_043732975.1 Verrucomicrobiota bacterium | reverse complement strand
GTGTCCGGATTCACATGCCCGCCGATCATCACGGTGCTGACGGTGATGCGACTGTCCACCAGGTTTCGCATTAACGCATCCGTCGGTGCGCCGGGATCGCCATCGCTGAAGACGATCATGTGCTTCAGGTTGGCGGTCGATTTGACGAGTCCATCGTGGCCCATCTGCATCAGATTCTGGAACGACGGCAAATCCCCCTGGTTCATCCCGGCAATGGTTCGCGCGATCCCCTTTTTATCGACCGCCTTCTGCAGGGGCACCAGCCAGTGGTCCGTGCCGTCCCAAAGTAACACTCCGAGTTCATCCTGCGGCCCGAGAGAATCCAGCGCGGCGATCGCAACTTCCCGACTCACCTGATTGCCATTGCCAAATTCCATGCCGTGCATGACCAGCACGAGAGCGCCGCTGGGCAGGACCTTTTTCGAACTCAACTCCATGTCGAGCTGCAGCGTCGCTTCGAGCGGCGTGTTTCGATACCCCCCGGCCGCATAGGCATTGTCGCCCCCGATGCAAACCAGGCCGATGCCAAAATCCCGCACGGCGGACTCCAGGATGTGCATGCGGTCCTGACCCAGATCGCCCGCCGCGATGTTGGAAAGAAACACGGCGTCATAACTTTGGAATTCCGCCAGGGAGTCGGGCACCGCGGTGACGTCGCGGGTGACGACCTCGACGTTGGCGGAGCGGAGGGCGGCCGCGAGATTGGCATCCTCGTTCGGTTGGGCGGACACCAGCAGGATGCGCGGATCGCCCCGGACACTGGCAAAACTCGCCGCCCGATTGTTTTGCGGCACGGTGTCGCCGGCAACCTCCACCTGGACGTCATAACCATAGAAGCCCGGTTCCGTCAGGGTTTGTGGAAACGAAAACAGATTCTTTCCCGCATCAAGTTTCACGGGCTGGGAACCCAGCACCTTGCCGTTGCGCGACAGGGTCACCGTTCCGGACTGCGCCTTGTCGGACTGCACGAAGATTTTGGCCTCAAAAGTCTGGCCCTTCTTGAGGTTGGCGGGGATTTGCAACTTTTGCACCGAAACATCGCCGCCCCGCTCGGTCCCCAGCGGCACGACATCCACCGACACCCCCAACGGCTTCGCGGCCATGACAGCGGCGGCGGCATCGCCCACGTTCTCGTTGCCGTCGGTAAAAATCACCAGGCGCTTCTGACCGTTCTCCGGAAAAGCCGCCGTTCCGAGCCGGATGGCCCCGGCCAGATCGGTGCGTTCCCCACCCACCACCGCCTGGATCTTCTCGGCGGACGACGTCGTGCGCGCCTCCGTCTCCAGTGCCGCATCGGTGCCGAAAACGAGGAAGCCGGATTTGTCCTCCTTCTTTTTCCCCCGCGTCATCGCGTTGGCCCTCTCCCGCGCCTGCTCTTGTTGCGGTGCCGGGATGGAGTCGGATCGATCCAGCAGGAAGAAGGTGTTCATGCCCTCCTGACGTCGCTTCCACTGAATTCCCGCGATCCCGAGGATCAGCAGCAGCACCACCAGCAAACGCAGACCGGTCGAAGTCCAACGCCGCCAGGGTGCGAGGGACGCGTCGGACCGTATCGCAAGCCAGACCGTCCAGGCAAACGCCGGGAGCAGCAACAGGAGCCACTCGGGATGGGTAAACTGGAAGGGCATGGAAAGTCGGTGGCGGGATCAGAGGTGAGGCGACTCAGTGGCGATGCCGATCGGGACCCGGGGACCGGCGGGCGGTGAGTTCGCGAAGGTTCGGGGGCGGCGCAGCAGCTTCTGGACGCGGTGATTCTGAGAATCTGCCACGTAGAGATTGCCGTGGGAATCGAGGCAAATCGCCCAGGGATTCGCGAATTCACCGGGGGCGCGGCCGGCCCGGCCAATCGTTTCCACCAAACGGTCCGACCCGTCAAAGACACTGATGCGGCTGTTGCCGAATTCACAGACCCATTGGGTCCCGTTGGGTTCCACGCGGATATCATAAGGGAAACTCAGGCGACCGGCGGCACCGCCCGCCTGACCGTGCGCCCGCAGGAAGTGTCCGTCGCGATCAAAGACCTGAATGCGGTGATTGCACGAATCCGCAACGTAGACGGAGTCGCCCGGCCCGATGGCAATGCCTTCCGCCCGGTTCAATTCTCCGTTCGCCTGTCCGGGGTGTCCCCACGCATTCACCAGCGTAAAGGGTGTGGGCGGCGCCATCGGTACCGCCACCGGAGCTGCGGTCGACCGATTCGTGCCCAGAACAAAACGCTGCACCCGTTCCACCGTGGTATATTCCCCCAGATAATATTCTCCTGCCGAATTTACGGCAATGCAGCGCGGAAGGATGAACTCGCCGGCGTTCGTCCCTCGACGCCCCCACTGGGCGACCAGCCGGCCGTCGCCGTTGAAATGATTCACCCGTTGATAGTGCGGCTC
>JAYTHD010000541.1:0-9179 GCA_043732975.1 Verrucomicrobiota bacterium | reverse complement strand
GTCGAAGATTGAACTTTGTTTAGTCGGGCCTTTCAGGGGTAAAGATGAGAGTCCTCTACCGCTTTCACAGGCGGACGCGCGACCTGAGCCAACGCCCGGACCCAAAGCGGACAAGCATCGCGGTTCTCTGTATGCCTGATGCACCATCGCGCCAATTCGAAGATACGCCCCACGACGACATGTCGACGATTCGCCAGCTCACAGATTTGCATTCCCACGCCGAGCGCGGCGGTTCATAGTCGCGCATCACCATGAATGTATTGAGCCTTTCCTTCCGGCGCTGGCTGTTGGCGTTGGCCTTGTTGCTGGCCGGAACTGCGTCCGGGCACTCGGCGGACGCGACACCGGCTGCGGGTTTTCAATTGGGCGTGCACAGTTGGACCCTGCGGAATCTGAAATTCGATCAGATGGTGGATTTCGCCAAGAGCCACGGATTCCGGCGGGTGGGTTTGAGCCTCCAATTTGATCCCCGCGCGCCCCGGGAGGAGATGCTGCGCCAAAAAGCCCTGCTCGCCGCCAACGGGCTTGAAGGTTACACGTTCGGGGTGGCCAACACGTCGTTGGTGATGGCGGAGAATCGGCAATTGTTCGAGGCGGCGCGATTGATGGGGATGACCCTGATTGTGGTGGAGCCGAAGGATTTCAAGATCTTCGATCAATTGGAGGAACTGGTGAAGGAATTCAATATCCGGATCGCGGTGCACAATCACGGGATCCGCTCGCTCTACGGCAATCCGGCGGTGCTGCGCAACATCCTGATGCACCGGGATCCGCGAATGGGCGTGTGCCTGGACGTCGGCTGGGTGACGGCGGCGGGGTTCGATGCCGCCAAGGTTTTTCGGGAGTATGAGGGACGGGTTTTTGACATTCACCTGAAGGACAAACATGTCGAGCCGGGCGTGGGTGAACCCGTGGCGGCGGACACGCACATCGGCGAGGGAAATGCCAATCTGAAGGGGTTGTTCAAGGAACTGAAGCGGGCGAATTGGCAGGGAACGCTGGCGTTGGAGACGGACAGCCAGGTTTTTGCGCAGAATCCCGAGGAATTTGTCACCAAGGCCCGGGCTTTCTACGAGCAGAACGTGCCTTGACGGGCAGCGGGAAGATTCAGAAGCAGGGGAAATGTCGAACCAGCAAGGATCCAGGCGATGAATAATATCAACGGGCATTCGGACAACGGGGCGGACACGGTGTTGAATCAGCAACGCCTCAATGCAGTGCAGCGACAAAGACAATTTCCCTACCGCTTCCCGCGCGATTTCCGCGCGCTCGGCGGCCAGTTTTCCGTGGCGGAAAATCAACGCCGGTTGCTCCGATTTTTCTACTGGGAACGCCGGCTGATGCAGGGACTCGGGGCGTGGACACTTTCCCTGCCGGAATTCGAGGTCAAGCTGGAGACCGGCCGGCATATTTTTTATCACGCGGACGCGGCCCGTTCCTTGCGCGAGCGCCTGACCGAACAGGAATTGCGCCCCAAGGAAATCGATGCGTTTCGCGATCCTGAATTGGATCGCTTCATAGACGAAATGCTCTCGGCGGAGTCGTCGGCGGAATTGCTGGTCGGGGTACATCAGGTATTGGGGCGTGCCCTGGCGACGGCTTACCGCCATCACATCGACGATACCGATCCCCTTACGGACGCACCGACGATCCGCCTGCTGCGGCGGGTGTTGGTGGACCAGGAGCCGATGCTGGAGTGGGCGGATCTGGCGCTGGCGGCCTATGTGGAGGGCGGGGTGGAAGAAAGTCAACTCGGCGTGTGGCGCTGGCACTTGCAGCGCTTGCTGGCCAGCATCGGCGGCGTGACCGGTGCCGACCCGCGTTCAACGGCACCGGAGCCGTTGCGCAGCGCAGCCCGACCGTTTGTCCGCGGCACCGTGCCCTTGCGGGATTCCCGCTTCGAGACCTTCAAAAATACGGGCGATTATGATGTCGCGGACGGGACGCCGCGGTTTCCGGCCGACAGCTACGAAAGTCTGCGGCTGCGCTTCCTCCGGACCCAGCGCGATGAAGTCGATGCCATCGAGGCATTCGGCACGTTTATCTGGGACATTCGTTTTGTGGATTTCCAGGCCGAGTATGACCTGGCGCGGATCACCTGGGATGAAGCGCGGCACACGGAGATCGGGCATCGCGCGTTGCTGGCGGCGGGTTACGATCCATTTGAATTGCGCAATCGACTGACCGGCTCAACGTGCCGCGGTCCGATGGAACCGGCCTTCGCCATGGCGGAGATCAATCTCTTCGGGGAAGTCGGCGTGTTGAAGACGATCAATCATCTGGTCGACGCCGCGCGCGACCGGAACGACGCGTTGCTGCAGCACGTGGCGGATTTCATCCGGGCGGACGAGCGCACGCATGTGCGCAAGGGGCAGCACATCATCCGCTGCATGACGACTCTGGACGCCAAGGCGCTGGAACTCCGGACGCGGGAACTATTCACCGAATGTCTGGTGAGTCTCGGGGCGGTGAAGAAGGACATGGATGTCTTCACGGTATCGCGTGAGGACATTGAACGTCTGGTCGGCGAATAGACGATCACCGATCCGCGAATTGCGTGCGATTGCCGCGATTCGCGACCGATGGGTGGCGCTTCAAACCAGTTCCGGAATCCGGTAATGTTTGCGGTAGGCGGGCCTGAGCAGGGCGTTTGCCGCTTCACTGTTCGTGTACCGCTCGCTGGCTGCATCGAACATCAACTGCTTCTGGCCGACCCGGTAGGACGTGTTCGCCAGGTGGACCAGGCAGGCACTGGGATAAACCTTTTCAATCTCGGCGTTGGGCCGGGCGCGGGAACGGACGCAATCGATGAAATTCGGCTGGTGCCATTTGTCCGGGAAATAGCCCTTGTCCTGATCGATGATCTTCCCGCCTTCGACGACAACCTGCCAGCCGCAGCCATGTCGGCCGAGATACATGAGCGCCTGGGTGCCGTAGATTTCCACCCGCGTCGCTGAGGTCGGCCAATGGGGCCATTTGTCACCGTAGCGCACCTCGCCCGGGAATTTCCGCATGTAGCCGGTCGCATTGCCGCTCTCACAGGTCATCGCGTAGTCGCCGTAATCATAGGTGATGCACTGGAACTCGGGGACTTCCCGCTTCGACTGAAAGGCGTAATTGCCCCCGATGCATAGAACGGATCGCGGGTGCCCTGGATCGCCGAGCACCATTCGGGTCAGATCCAATTGGTGGCTGGCATCATCGGCCAGGGTGCCGCCCTTGTAGTCCCACCAGGGCAGCCAATTGAGATGCCGGCCGGGATTATAGGGCACTTCGGGTGCGGGTCCCAGCCACGCATCCCAATCCAGTCCGGGCGGCGGCGCGGTGTCGGGTTGAGGTTCCCATTTGGTGCCGTCCAGCAAGTTGTAAACCTTCACGTGGACGACGCGGCCCAGTTTACCACTGGCGATGTAATCCCGTGCCGAGGCGGCGTACGGACCGCTCCGGTTCTGAAAGCCCACCTGGACCACGCGATTGTATTTCCTGGCGGCAGCGATCATCTGGCGCCCCTCCCAGAGGGTCATGCAGGGGTTCTTCTCGACATAGACATCCTTCCCGGCCTGACAGGCCCAGACGGTCGCGAGGGCGTGCCAATGTTCGGGAGTGGCGATGACGACCGCGTGCACGTCCTTGTCATCGAAAGCCACGCGCATGTCCGAAATGCGTTTGGGGGCGTATCCCTGCGCGGCGGTGAGGTCCTTCAGAATGCCGGCGCCGCGGTCCTGCCAGACGTCGCAAACGTATTTGAATTCCACGCCGGGCAACTTCGACATCCCGGCGGCGTGATTGGAGGCCCGTCCGCCGGCGCCGATCAAAGCGAGGACAACCCGGTCCCGGGATGCTTGCGCCTGCGCCCGGGCAGGTCGGGGAGTGGTAAGGAGCGTGGATCCAGCGGCGAGTACGACGGTGGTCTGACTGGAGCGCGCGAGAAAACGCCGGCGGGACATCGAACGGGTGGACATGCCGGGAGTGAGGCCTTCTCGGTGATCCTGGTCAACCGCCGTTGGGGTGATTTCGCCGAATTCTCGCCGCACAGTGAAGCCGTCATCCAGCCGCTTCCCGCTCGACTTCCCACGTTTCGGGCAGAGACTTGGACACAATCAGCCGACGGGATGAAGATTGGATATCGGATGGATACTTGCCGACGAATTCGGGAGATGGGCAGCGAAATCGATGAGCCGGTTGCGCCGAAGAATGGCGCCTGGCAGCGGTCCCCGGCCAAGGTGCGTCGGTCCGTTTCCCGAATTGCCGTCTGGGTCCTGGCCAGTTCGCTTGCCGCTGGAGGTCGGGTCAACGCCGCCGTTCATCCCCCACCGGATGCCGATCAACACTGGTCGTTTCAACCACCCCGGCCCATCCAACCGCCGGTGGTGCACCGTCAGAATTGGGCGCAGACGGATCTGGACCGGTTCATTCTGTCGAGACTCGAAGCGGCGGGGGTTGAGCCCGCTGCGCCGACGGATCCGCGCACCCTTTTGCGGCGGCTCAGTTTCGATCTCACAGGACTCCCGCCGGAAGTCGCCGAGGTTGAGGCCTTCACCGCCGAATCGAACCGAGATGGCCGGATTGCGGTCAGTCGCTGGATTGAGCGGTTGCTGGCGAGTCCGCATTACGGAGAACGGTGGGGTCGGCACTGGCTGGACCTGGCGCGTTTTTCGGACACCAAGGGTTACGTGTACGCCCGGGAAGAGCGGTATTTTGTGCAGGCCCAGGCGTACCGGGATTGGGTCATCCGGGCGTTCAATCGCGATCTGCCCTACGATCAATTCCTGCTGCTCCAGATCGCCGCCGACCAACTCGTGCCCGAGCGATCGCCCGACCTGGCGGCGATGGGCTTCATTACCATCGGACGGCGGTTCCTCGGGGTGACCCATGACATTATCGATGATCGCATTGACGTGATTACCCGGACGACGCTGGGACTCACGGTGGCTTGTGCGCGGTGTCACGATCACAAGTACGATCCCATTCCGACGGCCGACTACTATTCACTTTACGGCGTGTTTCACGGAGCGGATGACCGGCAGGTTCCGCTGGTTCCAATCGACGACGCCGAGGCAGTGAAGCGGGCGAGCAAGTTTCAGGAGCGCTTGAGCCAACTGCGGGCCGAGGAGAGCCACCGGTTGCGGTCCCGGGTGGCAGACTATCTCCAGGCCCAGTTGGAGTTGACCCAATATCCCGAGGAAGGCTTCGAGCAGATTCTGGGCAAAGAGGATATCAATCCGAAATCGGTGCGGCGTTGGCGGGATTTTCTCAATCGGACACGGGCCACCGAACATCCAATCTTCGCGCCGTGGCATCGTCTCCGTGCGCTTTCGCCCTCCGAAGGCCCGCAGTTTATCACGAATTCGCGGGCGATTCTGGCTTCGTTGTTTGCGGGAGGACGCATCAATCCGCGGGTGGTGACGGCCTTCCAAGCACCGCTGACGAGCCTTAGCGATTTGCCCGTGCGCTACGGTCAGATCTTCTCCGAGACGTTGCGCTCTACGCCATTCGGCGAAACGAGTTCCACCGTTCCCATCGCTGCGGCGGATCCCGCGCGGGAGGCGCTGCGCCAATTTCTGTGGGATGCCGAAGGCCCGACCACGGTTCCCGATGGCGGTTTGGTCAATCTGGAGTATTTCCTCCCGACCCATGATTCCGAGGAACTCTGGAAGCTGCAGGGCGAGGTCGATCGACGCTGGATCGAACTCGGGTTGCCGGTGGCGGCCATCCTGACCGATCGCTCCGCCGAGCCGAATCCCCGCATCTTTCGTCGGGGCGATCCGGCGCAACCTGGGCCGGAAGTGCCACGGCAATTCCTGGGGATTCTATCGGGCCAACAACGCCAGCCCTTCACCCACGGGAGCGGGCGACTCGAACTGGCGAAAGCGATTGTCGATCCCGCGAATCCGCTGACGGCGCGGGTCTGGGTGAACCGGGTGTGGCAGCATCATTTTGGAGCCGGCCTGGTGGCGACGACCAGTGATTTTGGTCTGCGCGCACCGGCGCCGAGTCATCCGGAATTGCTGGACTGGCTCGCGCGCCGACTGGTCGCGGATGGCTGGAGCCTCAAGGCGTTGCACCGGTTGATCCTGAACAGCGCAGTGTATCAAACGGCACATCACGCGGCGCCGGCGGCGGATCCGGAGAATCGATTGCTGGCCACCTTTCCGGGCCGGCGCCTGGAGTTCGAACAGGTGCGCGATGCGATGTTGGCGGCCAGCGGGGAGTTGGATACGACGATGGGCGGCAAGCCGGCGGAATTGCTCGCCTCCGGGAACCATCGGCGCACCGTGTACGCGCTGGTGGATCGACAATTCCTCCCCGGCGTGCTGCGCACCTTTGATTTTGCGAATCCGGACCTGCACGTCTCGGTGCGTCATGAGACCACTGTGCCACAACAAGGGCTGTATTTTCTCAACGGCCCTTTTGCGGCGCAGCGGGCCCGCGAGTTGGCGGCGCGGACGGCAACCTCGACCGGAGACGTCCGGATCCGGGACTTGTATCGGCGGGTTTTGCAACGCGCACCGACGTCCGCTGAAGTGGCGTCCGGCCTGCGGTTCATTGGATCCGCGGAGTCCGCGGCTTCGTCGGAACGAGTGGCGGCGCCGGTTCTACCCTGGCGTTATGGTTGGGGCGAATTTGAGGACGCCACCGGGCTCTTGAAACGCTTCACCGCGCTGCCCCACTTCACGGGCACGGCGTGGCAGGGTGCCGAGAACCTCCCCGGCGGCAATACGGGCTGGGCGCAACTTACGGCGGAAGGTGGCCATCCCGGCAATGATCGCACAATGGCCTGTGTTCGTCGCTGGGTGGCGCCACGGGATCTGGTGGTCGACATCTCCGGCACTGTCCGTCATGAACCCATGGAAGGGGACGGCATCCGTGCTTTTCTCGTGAGCAGTCGCCGGGGCAAATTGCAATCCGCCCGCGTCCACCACGCGAAGGTTGATTTCGGAGTGCAGCAACTCGCTGTTCAGGCGGGCGAGGCGATTGATTTCATCGTCGATATCGGTGGTGATCTGGGCTACGACCAGTTCCTGTGGTCGCCCGTGATCGTGGCCGGGACGGAGCGGTGGGAGGCGCGAGCGGGCTTTTCCGGACCGTCGTCGATGCCGGAGATGCTCCAACCGTGGGAGCAATACGCGCAGGTGCTGCTGCTGACCAACGAGTTTGCGTATGTGGATTGATGCCATGTCTTGCCGATGAAGCCTCCTTTTTCCCGTCGCGATTTTCTTCGCCTGGCCGGCATGGGACTGGGAGGTGTTTCCCTGTCCGCTCTGGAGGCTGCGGGATCGGCGAACCCTTCGCCGCTGGCCCCGCATGGGCCGCATTTTGCGCCGCGCGCCCGACGGGTGGTGCATTTTTTCCTCAATGGCGGACCGTCGCACGTCGATACGTTTGATCCCAAGCCGGCGCTGGTACGGTATGCCGGAAAGCCGTTGCCAGGGGAGTTGCTCCGGACGGAACGGAAAACCGGCGCGGCGTTTCCTTCGCCATTCTCCTTTCAGCGACACGGTCAGAGCGGCCTGGAAATCAGTGAACTCTTCCGAAAAACCGCCGCCCATGCGGACGACCTGGCGGTGATCCGTTCGATGTATGCTCAGGTCCCCAACCACGAGCCCTCCCTCATGCTGATGAACACGGGCGATAGTGTGCAGGTGCGGCCGTCGGTGGGAGCCTGGACCCTCTACGGACTGGGGAGCGAGAACCAGAACCTGCCGGGATACGTGGCCATGTGTCCCGGAGGAATGCCGGTGAAGGATTCGGAGAATTGGCGTTCGGGCTTTTTGCCGGGGGTCCTGCAGGGAACTTTTGTGGATCCGCAACACCGGGAGGTGAGTCGGCTGATTGAACACATTCGCAGTCCGCACGCTGATTCGAACAGCCAGCGACGGCAGTTGGAATTGCTGCGCGAATTGAATGCCGCGCACCTCGAGGCGAATGGCCGCGATTCCCGACTCGAGGCCCGGATCGAATCCTTTGAACTGGCCTTTCGCATGCAACTGGAGGCCTCGGATGCCTTCGATATATCCCGCGAACCCGCCTATCTCCGGGCGGCCTATGGCGACAGCGTGCACGGACGTCAGACGCTCATCGCCCGGCGCCTGCTGGAACGGGGCGTCCGGTTTGTACAACTCTGGCACGGCGCCGGTCAACCCTGGGATCACCACGACAACATCGAGGCCAACTTGCGCCAGCATTCTGGGGAAATCGATGGACCGATCGCGGCGTTCATGAGCGACCTGAAACAGCGCGGCTTGTTCGACGACACGCTGATTCTTTTCGGGGGCGAGTTTGGACGCACTCCGTCAGTCGAGTTGGGCGATGGCGGAAAATCGAAATTGGGCCGGGATCACAACCATTATGGCTTCAGCGTCTGGCTGGCGGGCGGCGGCGTGAAGGGTGGACAGGCGTACGGAGCCACGGACGAATTCGGGTTCCGGGCGACCGAGAAGCGAACCAGCGTCCACGATCTGCACGCGACAATGCTGCACTTGCTGGGCTTCGACCACGAAAAACTGACCTATCGCCACTCCGGCCGGGATTTCCGGCTGACGGATGTGTCGGGTGAAGTGATTCAGGAGATCCTGGCGTGATTCTGGTAAGCAGAAATTGAACCGCGGATGAACGCGGATCGACGCGGATTACGGACCTTCACGGAACCAAGATCCGCACCCGATAGAAGCGGGTGGTGGCGTCGGCATTTAACGTCAGCGAGGCCTCGTGCGCGAGCACGGGAAAGTTGGGCAGGGCGGCTCCGTCATTCACGGGTTGCCAGACGACGTCGCGTTGCAACGCCTCGGCCACCTCGAAGCGGAGGGCGCGGTTGGCGGGTTGGGGAATCGACAGCCGGAGCTGTTGCGGCGAAATCCGGTCGACCCGCAGTCCCCAGGGTCCGTCGGCCACCAGGGGTGACGTGCCGCGACGGAATTCGTCGTCATTGAAGTTGCCGTCCTGATCGGGATCCGCGGTGGGACCCGCTCCGGGCGCTTGAGTGTCCGCAAAGAAAAGTGCGCTCCAGCCGGCATAGGTATCCCGACCTGCCGCTTCCGTAATCCACCGGGCCAGGAGCGATGTGCCCTGGGGATCGGGAATCGACGTGGCCAGCGGCGGCATTTGCCCGGCTCCCCGACGGCTGGGACGGGCGTGCAATTCGGAGAATTCGGGGTGACCCGGACGCACCAGACTTCGGG
>JAYTHD010000540.1:0-8833 GCA_043732975.1 Verrucomicrobiota bacterium | reverse complement strand
ACTCGAGCCGTTGCAACGCAAACGGTTTTCCGCCCCGGGCGCCCCAGCCGCGATCCGTGCCGCCGGCAAAGAGGTAGCCCTCCGGTGTGAATTCCAGGCTCAACGTGCCCGAGGCCAGGCCTTCGCGGAACGGAAAGCAGGCGCCTTGATAGACCCCGTTCACCTTCTCCAGAAAGACCCGCATGACCGTGCTCCAGGTCTGGTCGCCGACGAAAAGCTGATTGGCGAAGGGGCCGAATTTCCCCGCGGTGAAATCGTTGGCGATGCCGGAGGCGCTCTGGCCCATCTTATTGTACGGGAAGCCGACGGCGGGCGGCACGAACTCCTTCATCTTGGCCCGTTCCACGGCGATGCGGCTGTTACTCGCTGGTTCCTGCGGCGCCGGTCCGAGGTTGGTCGCCCGCGAGTACCATTTGAAGCCCGACGGATTGCCCACAAAGGTGCCGGGATTCAGCGGCTTCAACCAACAAGTGCCATTCCACGGGCCCTGATTGTCGGTGTAAAACATGTCGCCCAAATGATTCGTGGCGATGCCGCCGGGGGAGCGGATGCCGCTCGTGGACGGGATGACGCGACCCTCGGGGGTGACCCGCAGGCCCCAGCCGCGGAATTCGTTCTCGCTCGTGAAGGAACCCGTGAGGCAAAGCACGACCCAGATGTTGCCGTCGCGATCCGGCTTGGATCCAAACGCGTATTCGTGGTAGTCGCCGCCGATGCCCCAGCCATCGGCAAAGGTTTCAAAAACGTCTGCGCGGTCATCGCCATTGAGATCCTTGATCCGCGTGATTTCCCCGCGCTGCGTCGCGTAGAGCCAGCCGTCGTCTCCCGGGAAAACGCCGAGCACCTCGTGCAAGCCTGACGCAAAGCGGGTGAACTTCACCGGGTCGGGAATCTTGTTCAGCACGCCGTCGATGATATAGATGTCCCCGAGGCGCGTGGAGACCGCGAGCCGCTGACGGGGCAAAAGCGCAATGGCGCCGGCCTCCAGCACCACGCCGTCGGGAACGGGTACGGAGACCAGTGGATAATAGGCCGCTTCCCGTTCCGCGAGCGTGGCGCCGAGGGCATTCCCGGCTCCTGCGCCCGTCCAGGACACAACAGCGAGCAGCAGCGAAGTCAGTGTTTTTTTCATAGTCATTCCGGGTGTCGGTGTCGTAGGGCGGGCGTGAGGCTGAGGCACGGTGTTCACCAGGTCATTTCGAGGTTGAATTCACTGGGAACAGTGACCGGCACGTGCAGTTCCGAACCCGCGACCACTCCCGGCGCCGTGCCCGTGATTTTCAAATGCAGTCGCAGGTCGACGTTGAATTCGTTGTTGCGGCCGCTCGTGATCCGGCCAGTCGCCGCGCGGAAAAAGAAAGGCCCGGAGCTTCGGCCGCTGAGCTTGAAGTGCCGGACCAGGGTCATCTCCAGATCGCCCGATTTGGGTTCGGGCGTTTCCTCGATGACGACATCGCCGACCTGATAGCGAAAGGTCGGACGTCGGAGGGCATCCAGCGTGTACCCGAGAAAACGATTCGCACCGGTGAGCCGATCCGGTGGGGCCGGCCAGGGCGCCGTCGCACTGGACAAGGCCGCGAACG
This sequence comes from Verrucomicrobiota bacterium, assembly GCA_043732975.1. Lineage (GTDB taxonomy): Bacteria > Verrucomicrobiota > Verrucomicrobiia > Limisphaerales > UBA9464 > CANIZL01. Next base: position 7,250 of record JAYTHD010000540.1, on the reverse strand, counting down.
CCGGACCACTGGGCAGTCGAAGGAGATGATCCCCCAATGGTGGCTCATAGCCGACGCCTCGATCCGTGCTGTGGCGGGCGGTGTCGATGAAACTGCCTTGCCAGATCAGGGCGAGCCGGAGTTCGTTGGCGTCGAAGGCCAGATTCGCATGTTCCGGATAGCCCACCCCGATGGCCCTTGGGCCCGCGCCTTCGATGAAATTCCGGTAGATCACGGCTTCCTTGTCGACCACCAACTCGTGCTGCCCGCGGATGAGACCCGTGGGAGTTTCGGCCTTCGCACCTCCCTGCAGCCAGGCCCAGATGGCTTCGATCTGCGGGCCGGTCTTTCCGCCCAATAGGGTCGTATTGACGGCCTGACCTTCCGGCCAAAAGGTGGGCATGCGCGTGCCGGGTCGCAGAGCGGCGGGGTCGGGCAGGTAACGGCGGAACCAATCCCACTCGAGCCGCTGGGCCATGGCGTCGAGCGCCAGGGCCGGGATTCCGGTGGAGCCGAAAGTGGAGAACGTGTGGCAGGCAATGCAGTTCAAGCCGTCCCGGCCCACCAGTTTCCAGCCGGCGCGGGTTGCGTTGTTCGCGACTTGCGGTTCCGCCGCCAGAGGCTGGGCGCGGTCCGCCTGCAACAAGGCCGATTGCAACGCCGTGGCGTGGACCGTGCCGAAGCGGGGCATCCGCGTGGCCATGTAGGGGCGTGCCTTGGCCCCTTCCTGGAGCACCTGCTTCAACCAGGCGGGCTTCAACTTCGCGCCGACCGCATTCAGGTGCGGCGGGATGCGTCCTTCATCTCCCAAGTCGGCATCGCCCACCACTTGGAACCAATCGGCCCGACCGGATTCCAGGGGCCCGCCTTTTCCATCACGGGCATGGCAGGCCAGGCAGTTTAAGCGCGTCATCGTGTTCGCCACCTGCGCGGCCGGGGACAGCGGCGTCGTGAGTGTTGCGGCGGAACTCAGGGCGCTGCGCAGGGCGCGACGCTGGGAGGGATTCAGATCGAACTTCGGCGCGCTGGCCGGAACGGTTTCCGCCAGGCAACCCGCGTCCGCCCGCCCGGCAAGCTCCAGCAGCGGTCGTGCGGCCACGGCCGACATCTCGGGAATGGCGTGGCAGGCCGCGCAGTTGAGCCGGGCAAACCAGTCGCGGCCACGCGCGACCTGGGCCGGGTCCACCCGGAAATCCGTTTGCCCCAGCGGCACCAAAGGCACCACCGAATGGTTGAACGCCTCCGGACCGATTTCGCGTCGGGCAAATCCCGGCCCCTCCCAACGAAGATTCAATTCATAGCCGCCGCCATTCTGAAAGAAGAGCAGGACAAAACCGTGCGGGCCGGCAGTGAGGCGCGTCTTGGCGGAACGTTCCGTGGGCGGATGTTCGCCGTCGACATCCACCAGGCGTTTCCCGTCCAAAAACAACTGGGAGCCATCGTCCGAATTCAGGGAGAAGGTGTAGTCGCCATCCGCTGGAACAGTGAGGGCGCCCTGGAACCGCAGCCCGAATTCACCGGCCCGCCGGGCGACCTTGGCGTCCACCGTGGGACTGGTGCCGCTGGCTTTCGGCTGCCGACGTTCCAGTTCGGCACAGCTGCCCACGCGGCCTTCGTAGTAGTCGTATTGCAATCCGGCCGACACCGCGGTGGATCCCTGACGGGCCACCTCGAGTTGGTCGCGCAACAGATAGGTGGCCACGCTGATGGCTTCCGAATCACTGAGACCCGACGACGGCATGCGCCCGCCCGGCCGGTGTTGAACCGGGTCCAGGAGAAAGCGCACCAGATCGCCCGCGGGATACTTGGTCGCCAGATTGCCGAACGGCACGGCCGTTGCCTTCGCCTTTTCAAACACGTCTTCGGGAATGGCGCCGCCCCGTTCCAGCGGTGCGTGGCAGGCGACGCAACCCATCGAGTGATACAACTGCTTGCCCACTTCGGCCTGGGCCGGATCCGCCCGGACCGCGGCCGCCGGGGCCGTGGGGGCGAGGGAAACCAGATAGTGGGTCAGCGCCACACTGGCCTCGCGTCGTTCCGTCTCCGGCCGGCCGTGGAGCAGTTGGGGCATCGCCGAGCCGGTTTTGCTTTGGCTGGGATCCGTCAGCCAACTCGTCAGCCATTGCGGCGTCGGGTGCAAGCCTTCGGCCCCCAGCTTTGGAGCGCCGCGGGAATTCAACCGGGTCGTCACGGCCTCGGGCGCCCGGTGACACGCCACGCAGTTCAGCTCCCCGAGCAGGAGTTCGCCTTCCGACACTCCCGCTCCCCGAACGGTCGGACCGACAAAACCGGCGGCGGTCAAATCGAAGCCCAAACTGACACTGACGCCGAAGGTCGCTGCGTGGAGGGAGCGCAGTGCGAAGACCCAATATTTCCCGGACATGCGGTCACACTCCCGAAGGTCCGGTGAGATCGCAACGGAAAATGAAATTTTCCAGGTCAACCACGAATGACCACAAATGAGCATGACAGCGACACTTTCAGAAAATGAACCGCGGATGGCGCGGATAACGCAGATACGGAAACCCAAATTTCGAGTCCATCCGCGTCATCCGTGTGATCCTAAAAACCGGAGTTGCAACCGCTAATCTGCGCTGATCACCGCTAATCTCAGGCACTTCCATCGAACGGACCGACTCACTTACAAGGTGAGGCGGTGACCACCCCGTTTAATCCGCTTCTATCAGCGTAGATTAGCGCAGATTAGCGGTTCCCCTTTCCGCCAATTCGCGTTTCCAGGGTGATCCGCGGTTAAAATTCTTTGGAAGTGCCCTGTATTGCTAAAACGTTTTTAATCTGCGTGAATCTGCGTCAATCTGCGGTTCCTCACCGCCGGGTTTCGGCTTCGCCCAGCAAGCTGCCGGCGAGGAGAAATGTCGGCCAGGCGAGCGCGGGAATATACAGGCTGAACTCCGCGGAACTTTGCAGAAACCAGCCGAACAATCCCAGCCAGATCGCGAAGTTGAGCGGATCCGCCGCGGCCGTGGGGGAAGTGGCCGCTGGCCGCCTTCGAGCCCAGCGTCGGCCCAACGTCCAGAGCAACAGTCCGACCCAGCCCGTGTAGAGCACGGCCGCAGGCCAACCGGCGTCGCTGGCCTGTTCCAGATAATCATTGTGCACGAGCCGGGCCATTTCCTGATCGGCGGATTTGAACGCGGCATAGGGGCGTTGAAACGTGCCGGGGCCGGTGCCAAAGACGGGATGCTGCCCGGCCGTGTGCCACGCGGCGCGCCAGTAGTCGAGACGCGCACTGGCACTGGTGGCGCCGTGCTGGAAGTAGCCGGCGTGGCGGATAAAGAACAAACCCAGGCCAACGACCGCCACCGTCGAAACGGCCAGCCATCGTTGACGGGGATTTGTCAGACGTCCGATCAAAGCCATGCCGGTCACCACGAGGGCGACGAGCCAGCCCGCCTTGGAGCCCGTGAGAAAAAAGCAGGCAACACCGAGTGTCAGCGTCAGGCCAAAGACCATTTTTCGCAACGGCGGGCGCAGGTTTCCGGTGCGGGTCCACGCCAGGACCAACGCGGCGGGAAACAACAGCAGCAGTCCGGAGGCGAGCGCGTTGGGATACACGAGAGTGCCGAAAACGCGGCGTTTTTCGAGTTTGCGTAAAATGATCGGATTCGCCTGCGGCATGCCGTTGGTCAGGATCACCAGGTTCATACGTCGCAGTTCCGTGAGATTGGCCGGCGTCGCGTTGGTCCAGCCGGTGCGATCATTTTCCTGGTATTGCGCCAGATCGCGGGGGAATTCCACCACGTACTGGTTCATCGCCCGCACCAGGCAGTACACCAAAGCCGCCAGCAATCCCGGCCAGAGCCAGCGTCGCTGGAGTGGCTCCCGCAGCAGGAAATAGCCGAGGAAAAAGGCGGCCACCGTGGCGGTGAAATGAATCAGGACCAGGCGGGTGAGTCCGTCGTCGACGCTGCCCTGGCCGGCGAGGAATTGCCAGCCCAACCAGGCGAGCGGGAGTCCCAGCAGCCAGCCCCGTGAGAATCCCGCGCGCGTTTCGAGCAGCAAGGACGCCGGCCGCGTGAGCAGGAAGCCGGCGACGGCGAGGGGAAGAAATCCGGCGAACGCCCAACGCAACGGCCAGGGCCACTCCCAGAATTCCTCGAAGGTTCCGGGCGCGTCCAGACTGGCCTCCAGAACCACCGGGTTGCCGAATTTTACCCAGGCCAGGCCCAGAAAACATCCGAGCAACAAGACATAAACTCCACGCAGTGACACCCGCGGAAATAAGCCCCATCCGCGGAACGGAACAACAATTGAACTGGGAAACCCGAGAATAAGAACCGCAGATTAACGCGGATTTACGCAGATGTTCAATGGGGCGGGAAGGTGACCCGTACACTCCTGAGCCTCCCCCAGTGGGTGAGATCTGCTTGGCACCCTTCCCCAAATAATCTGCGAAGATCTGTGAAAATCTGCGGTTCCAACTTTGGTTTCCCAAGTTGAACCGGGATTCCGGCCGCCCTATTTCGCAGGGTTGTTCGCGAGCCAGCGACGGATGGCAGCGGCCTGCGGATGCGCCGGATCGAGGGCGAGGACTTTGTCGTAGTGGGCCCGGGCCCGCTCGGGTTCCTGCAGATCGTTGGCGTAAATCAGGGCCGCCCCGTAGTGGGTGCTGGCGTCGGTGGGTTGCAGGGTCGCCAATTGCTCCAGTTCGGCGACGGCGTCCTGCGGGTGACGACTCTGCTGCAGCGCCACGGCGAATTGATAGTGGGCATTGAGGTCGTTGGGTCGGAGCAGAGTGGCGGTCTCCGCGGCGCGCAGGGCCACCGGCACATTGCCCTGGGCAATGGCGGCTTGGGCGAGGTTGTGCTGCGCTTCAAAATACGCCGGGTCGAGCGACACCACCTGCTGATAACCCGCCAGGGCCGACGCCAAATCCCCCCGCTGGTGCGCCGTGTAGGCGGTCTGAAAGGCTCGTTCGGCCGCGGCGTGATCGCCGGATGCCGGAGCCTTCGCTACCTGGCGCTGGTAAGGTTCAAAGCTGGGCTTGGGCCGGCTGGCCGGACGGGCGGGCGTGGGCGTGGGCGTGCGGGCCTCCGGGGCGACCACCTTGGGGGCGGGCGCGGGATTGGCGGCTGCGAGTTCGCGGACCGGCGCGGTCCGGACGACCGGCATGTGGACCGGCGGCGAGGCTTCGGTAATGGGCGGAAATTCGAGCGGTGTGATTGGTTTGACGTTCGCCCGGGTGGTGTCGGCGGAGTGGTCCCGCTTGAACCAGTTCCACGGATTGGCCTTGGACCAAATGCTTTTGCGGGAGGCCTCGGCGGGCGCATCGGTGCCTTCCGAAAGGCTGGCCACCGGGGCGGTTTGAAAGGTGATCGCGGGAGCGGTGTCAGCCGGGGCAGCTTCCTTCACGTCACTGGGGGCTGCTTCGGCGGTCGGAATGGCTGGCGCCGGAATCGTTGCCGGTAGCTCCGGCGGCGTGGTCACGAGCGGGGGAGTCAACTCGCGCGTCGGTTGTGCCGCGGGAGGTTGCGGAACCGGGACAATTTCCAACGGGACGGCGCTGGGCGGGGGTGTGGCGGACGCTGGGGCTGCGATCGCGGGGGTCGTCGGGGGCGAGGGCGGCGTTTGGGCGAGGGCGGGAGGGGCCGCCGGAGCGGACGGCGGGGAAGCGAGGGCTGGCGCGGCCGGGAGGGATGGGTTGATGCTTGAAGTTGGGGGTGGCGTTGCGGGAAGGGTGATGGCCACTGGTATGTCCGGCGTCTTGGTCGGCGGCGTAATGCTGGCGGGAATTGCGGACGGGGTCGGGGGTGACACGGTGCGTGTCGGTGGTGTGCGGGGAGGGGGATTGGCAGGTATTCCGCTGGCGACCTCTCCGGCGGCCGACCGTTTCTCCAAGGCGGCCGCGGACGTTGCTGGCGGCGTTGACGGTGTGGCGTTGACGACGGCTGTCTTGGCGGTGTTTGGATTCTGGCTGGCTGCTGGTGCCGCGACCGCCGTGCGGGGCGATCGGTTCGCCGTAAGATTGGTGCTCGGCGGGTTGATGGCGGCGGGACTGGTGGAAGCCGAGGCCAACTCCAGCGCACTCCCGGCGGACGGCACCGGCTTCGAAACCGCGCCACTGTGCACTTCCAATTGGGCGATCAGTTGGGTGATGGCGACGGCATCAGCCGGATTCAGTGCCAGATACGCTTTGTAGTGTCCCAAGGCGACGGCGCGGTCGTTGAGGAATTGATGGGCGACCACGGCGGCATTGAGTCGGGGAGCGGGGAACTGGGGACTCAATTGGGCGGCGTAGACGAAGGATTTGTAGGCTTCCCGATACTGCCGGCGTTGCTGTTGGATGAGCCCGAAGACATTCCAGGATTCTGCGTCCTTGGCGTTGAGCCGGAGGGCGCTGCCAAAGCTGCGTTCGGCATCGGGCAGCCGGCCCTGACGAAATTGCGCAATCCCCAACCCGCGCCAGGCCAGCGCCGCCAGGGCGGTGCGGGAAGTGTTCTGGCCGGCACCCAGCCAGGTTCGGAAGCCCGCTTCCGCGTCCCGCCAGGCACCGGTTTCGAGCGACAACTGGCCGAGGTTGTAATGGGCATCGAACAGATTGCGATCCACCTGCAACGCGTGCATATAGGCCCGGCGGGCGTCGTTGACCTGATTCAACTCATGGTAGGCCCGTCCCAGATGATTCCAGGCTTCGCCATCCGTCTGCAAATCCGCCGCGGCGCGTTCGAGCAAGGGCACGGCCTCCGCCGCGCGGCCCGCCTGCAAGAGGCGGTCGCCCTCAATCAAAGCCCGGCGCCCGCTCGGACGACACGCGCTAAGCACGACACACCCGAACAGCAACCCCACGACCCACCCGTGGCTGCGATTCCACGTCTTAAACACCTGCGCCATGACCCGACATTAGCCCGGGGTTTCCCCCAGCGTAGTCAATTCGAAGGGGAAAAGCTCCCCGAGAGAGTTCGCCGTGCCCGTACCGCCGACTTTCCAGTCGGCGCGAACCCACCAAAGGTGCCGGGCCCAAAAGAATCCACCATGCCACCCCGTAGCCCCGCGACCGGACTGCTTGGGTCCGGCAACCAGACTGCCTCCGCCCAATGCCACCAAGCTTGGGGAGGGGACAGGATACTGGAAGCGCTCAGAAGCGGCCCCAAAATGCTAAAAACACCCAGGTCCCAATCTCGGGGTGCGACGCGCAGTGGCCGCCCACCCCGGGAGCGCCGGCATCCTGCCCAATGCCACTAACTTTTTGATTTCATTTGAGCCCGCAATTTCTTACGAGCGAGGGCGCGTGTGCCTCTCAAAGTGACGAA
>JAYTHD010000539.1:0-5797 GCA_043732975.1 Verrucomicrobiota bacterium | reverse complement strand
CATCGCGTGGGCCAACGGTGACGGCAACTGCAACTGCAGTGCATAAATCTGTCGCTTCAAGGCCTCGCGCGCCGCGTGGTCCGTCGGATTTTCCGCCACCGTCTCGGCGATTTCCTCCCAGGTCACCTTGAGGGCCACGCTGATGCCTTCAAACTGTCTTGCCTCCTCCGGGGTGCGCTGATCCTTCGCCATGTTCCGGATCTCGCGCTCCCGGGCCGTGAGTCCGGCCTCCTTCTGCACGAGCAGGCGGGCCTTGTAGGGTTCCTCCAATTTCGCCTTCGCTTGTTCGATGGGCTTGATCAAGCCGTTGATCCGGGCCGTCGCTTCATCGAAACGCCGCTTCTCGGCATCGGAATGCAACGGCAGATCGGTCAGTTCCGCACCGGCGAAAAATGCCTGTAAACCGTAGTAGTCGGTCGCCAACAGGGGATCGAACTTGTGGTCGTGACAACGCGCACAACCGATGGTCAGGCCCAGAAACACCGATCCGACCGTCGACGTGGCGGCGGTCAATTCGTCCTGACGGCGGACCTCGGGATCGATGTTGCCGCTGACGACTTCCCGGGGTCCGCAGCGGGCGAATCCGGCCGCAATCAACGCCTCCGCATTCCCCGGCGCAACTTCGTCCCCGGCCACCTGCAGGGTCACAAATTGATCGTAGGGCAGGTCCCGGTTGAACGCCTGGATGACCCAGTCGCGGTAGCGCCAGGCATCCGGCCGATCAGCGTCCAATTCATAGCCGTTGGAGTCGGCGTAGTGGGCGAGGTCGAGCCAGTGCTGGGCCCACCGTTCGCCGAACGCCGATGACGCGAGCAGTCGATCCACCACCCGCTCGTAGGCGCCGTCCGAGGTGTCTTGGAGGAATGCCCGCAACTCCGCGGGTGTGGGTGGCAGCCCGGTCAGATCATGGGTCACCCGCCGGAGCAATTCTGCTTTGGTGGCCGGAGCGACCGGCCGGATCCCTGCGGTCTGCATCGCATCGTCGAGAAAGGCATCGACGGGATTGCGCCTCTCCCGGCCGGGACGCGCCGTTGGGACGGTGACCGGGGCGAGGGGTTGCCAAGCCCAGTGAGATTGGGCGGTGAACGTTGCTTTCTTCGGTACGTTTGCGGCCAGGGCCAGCGATCCCGCCAGTATCCAGAGACCCATTCGACTCATTCGGCTTCCAAATGGGATGAGCCAATTGAGGATCGGAGGAAGGGGCGTCGCGCTCCTTCCAAGGACGCTTCGAAAACCAAAGCGCTTCGTCAGGTCGTGAACGAGGACGCCGGACCGGGAAGACACGCTGATGGGATGGCATCTTCAACCGCCGGGTCAAGGGGAGTCGTCGCCTCGGCTCGTCAAATCCCGGGGAAATACCTTTCGGCGACTCGATTCCCCGATATTCTCCCGGTCCGCTTCGGCCGCCACAGGGCGACCGGCCTGGAAGAAAATAGACGCTCGATGGACCCCGCCCACATTCGTAATTTCAGCATCATCGCCCACATTGATCACGGGAAGACGACGCTTTCCGATCGCCTGCTGCATCTCACCGGCACCGTCGCGACCCGTGACATGGAAGATCAGTTGCTCGACGCGATGGATCTGGAGCGCGAGCGTGGCATCACGATCAAGGCCCATCCGGTGACGATGCTCTACACCGCCAAGAACGGTGAACAATACGAGCTCAATCTCATCGACACGCCCGGACACGTCGATTTCGCGTACGAGGTGAGTCGTTCCCTGTCCGCCTGTGAGGGTGCCTTGCTGATCATTGATGCGGCCCAGGGTGTCGAAGCCCAGACCGTGGCGAACCTGCATCTGGCCATGAAGCAGGGGTTGTTCATCATCCCGGTGATCAACAAGATCGACTTGCCGCACGCCAACATTCCCCAGGCCAAGCAGCAATTGGAGGAGATTCTGGCCATTCCCGCGGATGACGCGATCCTGGCTAGTGCCAAGGAAGGGATCGGCATCGAGGAGATTTTGGAGGCGATCGTCGCCCGGATTCCTGCGCCCAAGCCCAATCCCGTCCTGACCTTTCAGGCCCTGATCTTCGACAGCTATTTCGACACCTACAAGGGCGTGGTGATCCTGGTACGCGTCATGGCTGGGGCGTTGAAGCCCGGCATGCACGTGAAACTTCTGCATTCCGGCCGCAGTGTCGAAATCAAGGAAGTCGGCTCCTTCAATCCCAAGCCGTACACGCGGGCGAAGCTGGAAGCGGGCGAAACCGGGTACATCACGGCGAACATCAAGACGCCGCGCGAGGTCAAGGTGGGTGACACCATCACCGACCCGCGGAATCCGTCGCCCGAACTGCCCGGGTTTCAGGAGATCCGTCCCATGGTGTATTCGGGCATTTATCCGATCAACACGGCGGACTTCGAAGGTCTCAAGGTTGCGGTCGCCAAGCTGCAGTTGAATGACTCGGCGCTGACCTTTCAGACGGAGTCCTCGGCGGCGCTCGGTTTCGGTTTTCGCTGTGGTTTCCTTGGCTTGCTCCACATGGAAATCGTCCAGGAACGCCTCCGACGGGAGTTCGACATGGACATCATCGCCACCTACCCGAGCGTCATCTACCGGGTGAAAATGATGAGCGGCGAGATCAAGGAAGTGGATAACCCGGCGTTTCTGCCGGACGTCACCTTCATTGAGGAGATTCAGGAACCGATCGTAAAGGCGTTTGTCATCTGCCCCGGGGACGGCCTGGGCGACATCATGTCCCTCATCTCGGAGAAGCGCGGTTTGATCCACAACACGGAGACGCTCGACGCCCGGCGCGTGATGCTGACCTGCCGGATTCCGTTGAACGAAATCCTGATTGATTTCCACGACCGGATAAAATCAATCACCCGTGGCTATGGTTCCATGGATTACGAACCGGCCGGTCACGAGATCAGTGACATGGTGAAGCTCGACATGATGGTGAATGGCGAGGTCATGGATGCGTTTTCGAGTCTGGTTCATCGAAGCAAGGCGGAGCCCCGGGGGCGGACGCTGGCGGCGAAACTCAAGGAGGTCATTCCGCGGCAGCAATTCCAGATTGCCATCCAGGCGGCGATCGGCGGGAAGATCGTGGCCCGCGAAACCGTCAGCGCCCTGCGCAAGGACGTGACGGCGAAGTGCTACGGCGGCGACATCAGCCGGAAACGCAAACTCCTCGAGAAGCAGAAGGAAGGTAAGAAGCGGATGAAATCGATCGGCTCCGTGGACATTCCACAGGAGGCGTTCATCGAGGTGCTCAAGACCAACTGAGTCTTCAGTACAACAACGTAAACGTTTCGTCCGGGCCGGCGACGGCGGCCAGGGATCCCCACACGGGAACGCCGGGCGCGTTGCCCTCCGCGATGGTTTTGTCCTGGGCGTCGATGATCCGCCAGGCCAGTGAGCCGCCGCGTTGCCAACCGGTGCCGATCGTCCAGGCGACGAGTGTTTCCTGGCGGCGGTTCGTCGCCAATACCGGGTGTTTCAGCGATTTGTCGCCGGCGATGATGTGTGGACGGGCCGCTTCGGGGGATTTCGGAGGCGCAGCGGACAGGCGTTGCCAGTGGATCTTCCCGGAACTTTCCCAGGCAGCCAACAGCCCCTTGCCATCGGGCAGACTGAGCCCGGCGGAACTCATCGGGCACTGGCCGACATTCCACGGATCCGCCATCACGGGGTGAAAGGCCGCGCCGTGATCGGAGGAAACCAGGAGATTGATCGGACGGGCATCCACGGCCGTGGCGCCCCGGTAGAGCACGGCCAGGGTTCCATTCGGGCTCGACTGCGCCTGCAAGCCGCAGCAACCACAGGCGCCACTGCCGGGCGGACTGATGATTCGCTCGGTCGCAAAATGAGAGCCATCGTCGGTGGAAGCGGCGACGAAGACGGCGCGCCGCACTTCCCCGGCCTCACCGGTTGCGGGCGTGGCGTGCCAGATAACAAAAACCCGTCCGTCCGCATCCGCCGCCACGGCAGCGCCACCATCCAGGTGTCGCGTGGGGCCCAGGAGATTCCTCTGACTTTCAAACGTGCGACGGTCATCGGCCAGCCGCGCATACATCAGCGGAGCGCCCCCCTGCGCCGGCTTGGGTTCCGCGCGATCCGATCCGTTCCAGCAAACATGGACGCGACCCTTCCGTCCCAGCGCAATTTGCGCGCCGCGAATTGTCCCGACGGCGATGGCACTGCCGGCACCGGAATTGACCCGCAGGGGAGGGGACCAGTCGGTGTGCCCAGCCGGGCGCGTCGCGTAAAAGACGTCCGCCGCCTTGGCGTCGCCACCGAGCCAAACGAGGTGAGTGGCTCCGGCGGCATCCACCACGGCTTGCGGCTGCAAGCCGTCGTTGGGAACCCGTTCCAGATGGACCTGCGGCCGGGAGTCCGCGGCAGTCAATGGCAGCAGGAGCCCGGCACAAAAGGCCAAGGCTGTTCGCGAGAGGATACGGGCAGGGTGCATTTCCCGCCACACTACGCTACTTCGCGTATTCCACGCAACGGGTTTCGCGGACGACGGTGACCCGGATCTGGCCGGGGTAGGCCAGTTGATCTTCGATCCGGCGGGCGAGATCACGGGCGAGTTGAAGACTTTGCGCATCGTCCAGTTGCTCCGGGCGAATGACCACGCGGAGTTCGCGGCCCGCATGAATGGCGAAGGCTTTTTCCACGCCTTCAAAACCCAGGGCGATTTGTTCCAATTGCTCCAGGCGTTGCAGGTAGGTCGTCATCGACTCGCTGCGTCCACCCGGTCGGGCGGCGCTGATGGCATCGGCGGCACTGACCAAGATTCCGTAGAGCGATTCGTGGGGCACTTCATCGTGATGCGCGGCCACGGCGTTCACCACGAGCGGGGCTTCACCAAGTTGTTTGATGAACTCGCCACCGACGAGCGCATGGGGGCCCTCCATCTCGTGGCTCAACGCCTTGCCGATGTCGTGGAGCAATCCGGACCGGCGGGCGATCAGCGGATCCACGCCCAATTCCGAGGCCATCAAACCGCAGAGGTGGGCGACCTCGATCGAGTGATGCAGGACGTTTTGGGAAAAACTGCTGCGGAAATGCAATCGCCCGAGCTGCTTCACGATCTCCGGATGCAACGGGGGTTGCCCGGCCCGATGGACGGCATCCTCGCCGGTGCGCTGGATGAAAGCGTCCATTTCCTGCGTCACCGTGGCCACCACTTCTTCGATCCGCGTGGGGTGGATCCGGCCATCCAGTATCAATCGTTCCATCGCCTGGCGCGCCACTTCGCGTCGCACGGGGTCGAAGCCCGAGAGAACGACGGCGTTGGGTGTGTCGTCAACGAGTACCGTCACCCCGGTGGTGTTTTCGAAGGCGCGGATGTTGCGGCCATCGCGTCCGATGATCCGCCCCTTCATGTCATCGCCCGTCAGCGCCACGGTGGCGGTGGTGGTTTCGAAGGTGTGTTTGCCGGCGTAGCGCTGAATGGCCAGCCCGATGATGCGGCGGGCCTGTTCCTCGCCGTTGATGCGGGCTTTCTCGAGGATGTGGCGATTGAGATCCGCAGCGTCCTGCGCCGATTCCCGTTCCACTTCCCGAAGCACCTGAGCCCGCGCCTCCGCGGCGGTCATGCCCGCCGTCCGCTCGAGGGCAAGCCGGCTTTGCTGCTGGCTATCCACCAATTCCCGTCGCTGTTTGACGAGAAGTTCCCGTTCGCCGGTAAGTTGCTGCTCCCAAGTGCGGAACTCCGCCTCGCGAGCGGCGAAACGATCGAGTTGCCGAGTGATCGCCGCTTCCCGATCCATCAAGCGCCGATCGGATTCGCCCTGACGCGCCTCAACCAGTTGGAATTCCTTCGTCGCGCCTTCCCGCT
>JAYTHD010000538.1:0-5604 GCA_043732975.1 Verrucomicrobiota bacterium | reverse complement strand
GAACCCACCGATCAGGAGGTCGCAGAGGCGTTGGGCATGACGCGTCGACGGGTCACGGAACTGTGGGCGGCGAGCATCCGGCCGATCTCCCTGGACGCTCCAATGAGCGAGGATGATGACGCCACGTTTGCGGAAAAGGTGAAGGACGAGAACATGCTGACGGCCGACTCGGACGTCATTCAGCGGCAATCGCATAACATGTTGCGCGAATTCGTTACCCAACTGGAACAGCGGGAGGAGACCATCATCCGTTATCGTTTCGGTTTGGACGGTGGCCCGGAGCGGACGCTGGAGGAAGTGGGCGTGCGGTTTGGGGTCACGCGCGAACGGATCCGGCAAATCCAGAATGTGGCGCTCGCAAAGCTGCGAAAGTGGATCGAACGGCGCGAGGAAGAAAGGACGCCGGATGTCGACGCCCTGCGGCAGATGCCGTTGGCGGCTTGACCTGCCGGTCGGTCGATCGGGACCGCCCCATGGTTAATAATTGGCCTCCGCCGGTAAGTGGCTGATCGCTGGCTGCCCGGTCGGCGCCTTCATTCAACGGGAAGCTCGCTTGTCAGCGGCCCTTCCTGACCGCGAGGATTCGGTGTGCGTTTGATGGTGATCAGCGACCTCCATTGGGCGTGCGCGGAAGAGCAGGCCCGGGCGGGGCATGAGTCCCGGGTGGTCCAGAATCCCTGCCTTCGGCTGGCCGCTTATTGTTGGCGGCGGTGGGTCTGGCTCGCTACGCCGCACGGACACAATCATCGCGTGGCGGCCATCCTTGGCCGTACGGGTACGAACGGTGCGGACTGGTGTTTGGCCAACGGAGATTTCACGCTCGACACCGCCTTTGTCGGCGTGAGCGATGAGGCCGCGTGCGTCAGTGCCGGTGAATGCCTGTCCCCGCTGCGGGCGGCCTGGGGATCCCGCTTGCTGACGACGATCGGCGATCATGAACTGGGCAAGGTGAGCCTCTTTGGCGGTGCGGGCGGTTTACGACGGCGCAGTTTGGAGCGTTGTGAATCCGAATTGGGACTTTCCCGGTTCTGGGTACAGCCGGGCGGGGACGGGGTCGTATTGATCGGCGTGACGTCCACGCTGGCGGCGTGGACCCTGTTTGCCGACGAGACGCCCGTTAATGAACGCGCCTGGTGGCGTAAACAGCAGGCGCGGCATCTCGCGCAGATCAGCGACGCTTTTTCCGACCTGACGCCAGGACAACGGGTGGTCCTGTGCTGTCATGATCCGAGTGCGCTGGCTTTCCTGTATGAGCTTGCGGAAGTGCGCCAGCGGCTGGGACAGTTGGCCTGCACGGTGATCGGCCACCTGCATTCCGCGAAGGTCTGGAGCCTGGCCCGCAATCTGGCGGGATTTCCCCGTGTGCCCTGGATGGGGGTGACGTTTCGCCGATATACCACGGCGTTGCATCGCAGCAGGTGCTGGCGGGAATTCGGAATCGCCTTGTGTCCCGCGCCGGCAGGGCTGCAGCTCTTCAAGGATGGCGGGTGGCTGGAGATAGATATTCCCCCCGGCGCCGCCCCGGCGCAGGTGGTCCGACAGCGGCTGCCGTGGAATCTGGCAGAGCCCGCGACCTAAAGGTGGAGTTTTTCAAAGGGTGTGTTTTAGCGGCAAAAACATCCGGGATTCGCGGAGGTTAGGTTGCACGACCTGCTCGGATCAGACCCTCAAATTCCCTCCCCCCCCTCAGGAACCGCCCTACGAACCAACCCGGTCCGTTTCGGTCACCATTCTTGACACTTGCCGGGTTTGATGAGACCAATATTGGGTGTTGTCGACTGATCTTACGTTGGAGTGACGGGGTATTGACCAGGTAAATCGCGCGACGTGTGCGGCTGGGCATTAATAGAGCGATCTGTCCCGACGGTTATTAGTAGGCTGACAGCAGTATTTACTATTCGAAAAGCTGATTGGTTCTTAGAATGAAAACTCACAATGTATTGTACGTGGCCGCATTGATCGGCTCTCTCGCCGCTTCCGCGATGGCAGAAGACAGCGACCGGGACATGCGCACTCGCGATCGCCAGACCTACGAGGTTATCGTCGGCGATTTCTACACCGGCCGCTCCCCCTACTTCAAGGGTTCTGGAGTTCCGGCGCCCGCCCCGGTCCACGTTGCCAAGACGGTGCCCGCGCCCGCCCCGATGCCGGCTCCGGCGCCCCGCCCGGCCCCTAGCAACGTCAAGTGCTCGACCATCACCGGTGGACTGGTGCAGATGAGCAAGACGATGCCGGCCGAAGCCGTTCTCGGTGAAAATTTCACTTACGAACTCAAGCCCATGGCCAGCGCGTGCGCCGGCAACGTGGTGGTCACCGACGAGATTCCGGCGGGTGCCACCTTGGTCGGCACGGAGCCTCAGGCTTCGGTTCAGGGCAACAAACTCGTCTGGAACCTGGGCAACATGGATGCAGGCGAAAGCAAGACCTTGAAGGTCACGCTGCGTCCTGATCGTGAAGGCACGCTGTTCGGTTGCGCCACGGTGGCGTCGGACCCGCGCGTTTGCGGGCAGACGGTCGTCGGCAAGCCCGCTCTGGCCATCACCAAGTCCGGTCCCGCGACGGCCCAGCTCGGTGCGGACCTTTCCTACAACGTTACGGTCAGCAATACGGGCACTTCGGTCGCCAAGGGCGTCGTGATCCAAGACGTGATCCCGGCCGGCCTCGGTGGTGGAACGAAGAGCTTCCAGGTGGGTGATCTGGCCCCGGGCGCTTCCAAGACGGTCACGGTCCCGGCCAAGGCGGCCGAGCGCGGTCGTCATTGCAACGTCGCCGTGGCCACCGCCACCAACACGGGCAAGGTCCAGGCCGATGCCTGCACCACCATCGTGAAGCCGGGCCTCAAGCTCACCAAGACGGGTGAAACCGATAAGTTCATCAACAAGCAGGCCGCGTACAAGATCGTGGCCGAGAACATCGGCGATACCGAATTGACCGGTGTGGTTGTGACCGACAATGCGCCGGCCGGAACGCGCATCGTCAGCGCCCCTGGCTCCAGTGTCAGCGGCAACGTGGCCACCTGGACCGTCGGCAGCCTCAAGCCCGGCGAAACCAAGTCGTTTGATGTGGTGTTGACCAGCCCGACCGCTGGCCGCACCTGCAACGTCGCAACGATCAACACCGCCCAGGGCCTCCGCGAGAGCTCCGAGGCCTGCACGCTCTGGCGTGGCATCTCGGCTGTCCTCCTCGAAGTCGTGGACGATCCCGATCCGTTGCAGGTCGGCGAGCAGACGGTCTACACGATCATCATCACCAACCAGGGCAATGCTGACCTGACGAACATCAACACGGTGGCGCAATTCCAGAAGGAAGTCTCGCCCGTGTCGAGCCAGGGTGGCACGGTGGATGGCAAGACGGTGCGCTTCCCAACGGTTCCGAAACTGGGTGCGAAGCAGAAGGTGACCTACACGATCACCGGCAAGGCCACGGAGATCGGCGATCACCGCCTCGTCGTGACGCTCACGGAAGACCAGTTGCTCTCTCCGGTGAAGGAAGAGGAATCCACGCGCGTTTACTAAGCCGCGTCGGCTGAAGTTTGAGAGCCCCGGTCTTCGGATCGGGGCTTTTTCTTTTTCCGGGATCCGTCATTCTGCCCCATGCGATACCGCGGGCTTCCCTGGCTGAAATTTGTGGTGTTGCTGGCCTGGGCGGCCGGCAGCGCACGGGCGCTGTCCCCGGTGGAACCACCGCCCGCACGTTCCGACCGCGAACTGCTCCTCTGCCTGGAGCGCACCACGTTCGATTTTTTCTGGCTTGAAGCCAATCCCGTCAACGGCCTGATACCCGACCGCACCCACACGAATTCCAAGTGCAGCATTGCGGCGGTAGGATTCGGTTTGTCCGCCCTGCCCATCGGCGTGGAACACGCGTGGATCTCCCGGGCGGCCGCCGCCCAGCGAGCGCGATTGACCCTGCGCACCTTTGTTCGCGGCAGTCAGGGTGCCGCTTCGGATGGAATCATCGGCTATCGCGGCTGGTTCTACCATTTTCTGGAGATGGATTCCGCCCGCCGGGCCTGGAAATGTGAATTGTCGTCGATCGACACCGCCCTGCTGCTGGCCGGTGCCTTGGATGTTGCGCAGTTTTTTGACCGGCGGACGGATCCGTTGGAGACGGAAATCCGGGAATCGGTCGACCGATTGGTGCGCCGGGTCGACTGGGATTGGATGAGGAATGGTGGGGAGACCTTCACCATGGGTTGGCACCCGGAATCCGGTTTCCTCCGTGCGCGCTGGGAGGGGTACAACGAGGCCATGATCCTGTACTTGATCGCCCTCGGCGCCCCCCGCCACCCGCTGCCGCGAAGTGCCTGGACCGCCTGGACCCGGACGTACCGATGGCAGACCGAATACGGACACAACTACGTCGCCTTTCCCCATCTCTTCGCGCATCAATATTCCCACTGTTGGGTGGATTTCCGGGGCCAGGCTGACGCGGCGATGCGTCCGCACGGAATCGACTACTTTGAAAATTCCCGCCGGGCCACCCTCGCCCAGCAGGCCTACGCCATCGCGAATCCGCTGGGCTGGCGCGGGTACGGCGAACGGCTGTGGGGCTTGACCGCGTGTGATGGCCCCCGGGGCTACGCGGCGCACGGCGCACCCCCGCCGGACAACGACGACGGCACCGTGGCACCGACCGCCGCCGGGGGTTCCCTGCCGTTTGCCCCGGAGATCTGTCTGCCCACCCTGCGTGAACTCCATTCGCACTGGGGCCGGGAGATGTGGACCCGTTATGGTTTTCGCGACGCACTCAACGTGAGCGAGGGATGGTTTGCCGAGGATGTGCTCGGGATCGATCAGGGCCCGATGCTGCTCATGGCGGAAAATTACCTGACCGGTTCCACGTGGCGACGGATGAAGCGGTCGCCGATTTTGAAACGGGGGTTGTCCACCGCCGGATTTCTTCCGCTGAAGACCACCCGCCGGCCGGAAAATCGAGCCGCCGCCAACGCCGGCGTGCCGGTGAAATAGCGACCGGTCTGCTGCTGGCGAAAATTGTATTCCCCGGACGGATTTCGCCTATTTTACCTCCAAAAACCGGACGCAGACCGGACGGCCCACTTTCAAATTCTGACCGGTGGGGGTGAGCGCGCCCGTGGCGGAATCGAAACGGAAGACCGTGATGTTGTCGGTGTCCTGATTGGCCGCCCAGAGGAATTGGCCATCGGGCGTGAGACAGAAATTCCGCGGCGTCCGCCCACCCGTCGACACATGGCCCGCCGGTGTCAGGCTCCCGGTGCCGGGATCAATCTTGAAACGCGCGAGGGAGTCGTGCCCGCGATTCGACACAAAGAGCCACCCGCCATCAATGGATGTCCGCACCTCGGCGGTGGAGCTGTTTCCGGAGAAGCCCGCGGGCAGGGTGCGGAGTGTTTCCAGGCGTTGCAGGCGGCCGGCCGAGGCATCATAACGGAACGTCGTGACGGAACTCAGCATTTCATTGTTCACGTAGACGTGCCGGCCATCGACCCCAAAGGTCAGATGGCGCGGTCCCCCGCCGGGCACCGCCTTGGCGGTAAGCTCCGGTGCAGGCACCAAGCCCTTGGCCGTGTCGACGCGATAGACCTGAATCTCATCGGTCCCGAGATCACAAGTGAAGGCAAAG
>JAYTHD010000537.1:0-7376 GCA_043732975.1 Verrucomicrobiota bacterium | reverse complement strand
AGGTGCGGCGATAAGCGCGAGCCGGGTTGATCGTTCGGCCCATGCACACCGAAGCCCACATCCACATCGGCACCTGCGCCTGGAGTTTTGAAGACTGGCGCGGGGTGTTTTATCCCGAGCATCTGTCGCATGCGAAGTGGCTGGAATTCTACGCGCGGCATCTCGCGGCGGTGGAGGTGGATTCCACTTTCTACCATGTGCCCACGCCGCACGCGGCGGCGCACTGGCACGAGGTCACGCCGCCGCATTTCCGCTTTGCCTGCAAACTGCCCCGCGAGATCACCCACGAGCGCAAGCTGCGCGACTCCGCGGACGCGCTCGCCGGTTTCCTCTCCGCGCTCGAACCGCTCGGCGAAAAGCTGGCGTGCGTGCTCGTGCAACTGCCGCCCTTTTTCACCCCGCAGCACGACGCTTCGGCGTTGCGCGACTTTGTGCGCGAGCTGCCGCGCGGGGTGCGCTTCGCCATCGAGTTCCGGCACGCGGACTGGCATGCGCCGCGGTTCGCGCATCTGCTGGAGGAGCACCGGGTCTGCTGGGTGTGGAACGATGCCACGGCGATGGAGGAGCAGGCCGAGGGCGCGTTCGCGTTTCAGCCGGACACGGCGGACTTCGCCTACGTGCGGCTGCTCGGCGATCTCGGAAAAAAATATGGCCCGGATGGCCGGCAGATTCACCGCTACCGGGAGCTGATGTGGCTGCGCGATCCTGGGCTGGATAGCTGGGCCGTGCGGATCCGGCAGGCGGCGGCGGAAAAGGCGGCGGTGTTCGTGGCTGCCAGTAATCACTATGAGGGCTTCGCGCCGCAGACCTGCCAGCGGCTCGGCGAGCGGCTCGGGGCAAAGATCGAATTGCCCGTGCCCGGCGGTGGTGACGGCGCGGACGCGGAACCTGATCCGCAGATGGACCTGCTTTGAAAATGAGTCTGCCAGCCTATCTCCCGACGGTGTCGTCCTCGGTCCACATTTTTTTGTCGGGGCCGGCAGAGCGAATCTCCATATCGACTTTCGAGAGCTGATGAAAGAAATAGGGCGTCCCCCAGCGGTCCACGAGTTCACCATTCCCATTCACGGCTTGTCCTTCCGGAAGCAGCCTGGCCTGTTTCGGGTTACCTCCGTTCAGGGCGTCGGTGATCTCCTTGTTCGTGCCAACCGGGTTCCCTCCCGTGAGCGTCCGGAAATCCCGGAGGCTCAGCGTGATCTTGTCCACGTCGATCGCGGCCTTCTCGGAAGGAACACCCGGTGCGTCGTCTGGCGGCGGCGGTGGCTGGGAGACCGCCGGCGCGTTCGCTCCGGGAATGGTGCCCGGCATGGTCCGCACCCCGTCGCCCGTCAGTCGTGAAGGCGGTGCGGTTGCGCCGGGAATCTGGCTGTCCGTTGCTTTCAGTCCTGCCGACGCCGCGGGCGGGGAGTTCTCCGGCGAGCCAGTCTGCCGGGAGGGTGCTGCCGGTGGAGAAATGCCGGGCGCTTCGGAAACGGCGACTGCCGTTGCATCCTGAGAAACACGCTCCTGAACCACCTCCGTGTGGCGGGTGCGCACAAACCACAGGCCAAACGCAATCACCCCGCACAAGGTGATGAGTGCTATGATCCGGGCGCGCATCGGACGAATTCGGACAGGCCCAGACTAAGTCATGAAGCCGAGGTAACCTGTGCTGTAAGCCCCCGGAAAACGCGTGAGATTGGGAAATACCGTCGCGATGTTACTGCTGCTCACACCCAGCCATTTGGCCAGAGTCGCGGCATACTGATCGACGGACGTCGTGGGTATCCACCGCCCGGTGCTGGTATCATCAGGCCCGCCGACGGCCAGCGTCGGGAAGTTTCCATAGGTTCTCTGGCCATTGACAGCGCCGCCGACGATGAGGTGGTGGCTGCCCCAGCCATGGTCGCTGCCGAGGCCATTGCTCGGTAAAGTGCGGCCGAAATCGCTGGCGGTGAAGGTGGTCACCTGGTTGACGAAGGGCGTTGCCGCGCTGTAAGAAACTCCGATCTGCTTCATCGCCTTCTGAAAGGCAAAGACGCACTGGCTGATCTCCGCGAGCAAGTTTGCCTGGGAGCCAAGGATGACGCTGGCGTTGTTGGTCGTGACCGAGCCCGCGTTATTGGTCTGGCCGGTGTGGGTGTCATAGCCGCCGACCTGCACAAAGAAAATCTGCCGTTTCATCCCCAAGCCGCCATTGTCACCGCTGGCCCGCTGACCGGCTTCGATAATCCTCGCGACCATCTTTAACTGCTGCATGAGCCCCGAGGTAAAGGTCGAGCCGCCATTGGGTGTAACCACCTGGTCAATGGTGGCCGTCTTGCTCCAGTTGGCCGCCGTCTTCCAGTAACTCGCCGCGTTATTGGGATCGGTGTTGCCCGGCAGCCGCGTGTAACCCAGCCCTGCACTCAAGCCGGCCCCCGTGGAGATCGAGTTGTCCAGGGCCTTGGCATAGTTCGATGTGTACAGGTTGGGGTGCGCCTTATCGATGCCCAGGATGGAGTTCATCGCGGTCTGCCGCGCGGCTTGCGCACTCGAGGGATTGCTGGGATTGGAAACCGCAACGACTCCACCCGTCCCCACAGAGTATTGCTGGACGCTGTTGCCGATTTCAAAGGTGTTCGCTCCGGCGAGGGTGATGCAGGTGGAAAGGACATCCAGGCCCGCGTTCTGCGGATTGTAGGAGTGCAGGAGGTCGGCCATCCGGCCACCCCAGCCACTTGCCGGCGGCTGATCCGGAATAGAGGTCTGCCATTGGGTCACCTGGTCACTGTGCGAGAAGAGTTGCGGCGGCCTGGCGACGCTGTTCCCGGTGTACTGCGCTTTCGTCATGGGAAAGACGAGGGTTCCGGTGTTAAACAGCGTGGCCACCTTCCCGAGAGTATCGTAACCTGCGGACTGGTTGAACATCTGCCCCAATTCAAACATCGCCGGGTTCAGTCCGTAGGTGTGCCCGTCGCTGTTGAGCGCGCTCAAAGCCTGCGCCGTTGCGCCACTGCCATCGGCATTGGGGATCGCCAGCGCCGGGGTGCGGATCGACGCGTAACTTGAATACTCGCCCGGAATCGTCGGGATGATCATGTTGTTGGCATCATTGCCACCCGCCAGGAAGAGACAGACCAGCGCCTTGTAATCGGAAAACGGACCCTGAGCCAGGGCCGAGTTGAAAAAGAGCAGGTCGCGGATGCAGTTGCTCATGGCACCCATGCCAAGCGCCGCGCACGAGGCCTGGCGCAGGAAGCGCCGGCGGTTCAAGGGAGTGAAGTAATTGTCGGTTTTCATACGATGAGTTATTTCTGAGCTGCGTACTCGGCGGAGGTGATAATGAGATGAATAACGGCGCGTACGCGGTCCCGCTTCTGCTGGTTTGTCGGTGTCGTATAAGGCAGATAATCCAGGACGTTGCTGCCGTTCTTGTGGTTGACGAAATTCACGATCGTGGTCTTGGTGTTCGCCTCCAGCGGAGCGCCGACCAGCAGACTGGCAAGTTCGTCCACCAGGCCCGGAATTCCCGACTCCGCCGTCTTCGCGTCGGTCATGTAGGGTTCGATGCTCATCACCACGGAGCCGCCGCCATTGTTAAAGCTGCTGAGTCCATTCAGGTTTCCGTTTCCACCACTGGACGAGATGAACATATTGGTCAGGCTATTGGTCAGGTTCTGAACATTGGTGTCCGTCGTGAGCTGGAACTCCGGCGAATCGATGCCGAGATTCGACAATGTCCCCGGGTACCTGTAGTTGGGGAAAAAGTAGTTGAATACCGTCGGCGCATTCAGCGGCGACTGCGTCAGCGTGCTCTCCGTCGAACCCAGACTGAACGTGCTCTGGTTAATCGTCACGACACCCGAACGCCCCATGGGTGCCGGCACCAGCGGCCAGAGAGTGGCACCGTTGTTCGATCCAGACGGCTTGGGATAGGTGCCCAGGCCCGAACTGACCGGCAGATACGAAGTCTTGAAGTGGTCCTCATCCGTAACGGTCGTGATCGTGTATTCGCCATCGGTGAGCGGACTGGTCGCCACCGGCGCGTCCACCCAGACGTTCTGACCCGCCAGGAGGTTGTGATTAACGTTGGTATTGAACTGGACGATCGTATTGCTCGTCTGCGGCGTGTAGCTGGAGGTGATCTTCGGAATAATGACGTTGCCGCTGCGGGCCGTGGCCGGGGTGTCGGCCGTGGTCACGGTAAAGTTGCCGCTTCCGTTGGCCTCGACATCATAGACCCCATCCGCCGGAATCGGTTCGCCGCCGGCGGTCGTCTGGGTGAGGAAGTGCAGATACACCCGGCTCTTGAGGGTCGTCGTCGCGCTGTTTGGCACAGGGATGGCAACATTGGTCGCCGGACCGGTGGTGTTCACGGTCATCGTGCTGCTGGCGGCCACCTGGCTGTAACTCACGTTCACCATTCCCGTGGCGGTGACATCGAGGGTATTGGCTCCGACGATCTGTGCGCTCGAGACGCTCGTCGGTGCGACGGTGCAGTTCGACGAAACCGTGAAGGAAGTCGGATCCACCACGGTCACTGCAAACGTGCCGTTGATCGTCGGACTGAAGGTTCCGCCGGTCACACCGCTGATGGTCACGCTGTCGCCTGTGGTCAACCCATGTCCCTGGGTGGTCGTGATCTTGCAAGGGTTGCTGACAAATTTCGCGCTCGCGAGACTCGTAGGGAGCACGGTGCAATTGACTGGAATTGAAAACGAGGTCGGACCAATCACTGTGATGGCGTAGGTGGCATTGATCGAAATCACCGCGCTCGTGGTCGGATGCAGGTAGGTCCCGCCAGTAACACCGGTGATGGACACGGTGTTTCCGGTTGCCAAGCCATGCGGCTGGGCCGTGGTAATCACCGAAGGACTGCCAAGGGCGACATCGGTGATGGCGGTGGACGCGCTGGCGATGCCGAGCGTCAGTCCCACCGCGTAGGTCGTGCTCGTCGGATTGGTCGATGGGCTGGTGGTTTGACCCGGGGGAGAATAATTTCCCCGGAAGTCGAGACTGACCGTGAAGCTCTGGCTGAAGTCATTCGGAGATGAAGTGACGAGCCGGAACTTGTTGGAATCGATGCCGGACAGTTGGGTGTAGGTTCCGGTGTAATTCACCGCGGGGAAGGCGCGGGCCGGGCCGGTGAGACGCATGACCGGTTCGCGCTGCTTGCCAAAGGCGATGTTCGAAAAGGCCGCACTGGTGCTGCGGGCCTCACCGTCGAGGAGGATCTGCCTGATAACCGCGGCCAGGTCGCCCCGCACGCCGGACCCATTGTCTTTGAACTTCTGCACCACGCGATACAGGTAGCCGGGACTCGGATCGCTGGTGACGAGCCGCTGGATGAGCTGGCGGCAGATGTACGGGGGGACGTTGTCGTTGTTGACGATATTGTCGATCGCTGTGTCCAGTTCCGTGAGCCCGTACTGATCGTAGGGATGCGGCAGGGTAACACCGGTGCTATCTGCCTGCGAGCCGGTGATCGCAGCGATGCCGGATGTCGGCGTGAAGTTGGCCGGCGTGACGGTCGCACCTGTGACTGTCCCCGCAGCTCCTGCGACGACGGTGCATTGAACGGGAACGGTGAAGGTGGTCGTGGAAGTGACGGTGGCTTGGAAGGAGGCATTGATCGGCCCGCCCGTGGTGAAGGTTCCGCCGGTGACACCGGAGATCATGATGGTATCGCCGGTCTTCAGCCCGTGAACGGTCGCGGTGGTGACCGTGCAGGGACTGCCGGTGGCGACGCTGGCAATGCTCACGCGCGGCGTCCGGCCTGTGGCCGCAGGGGTGACGACATTGTTCAGGAGCAGCTTGGCGTTCAAGTCGTGATAGGTGGGAACCAGGACCATGGGGTTCAGGTAGTCTGAACTGGGGCCGAAGCTTGTCGGAAGCCGTCCGCTGGACTGGTTGGGCTGGGAATAATTCCAGCCCGTCAGCAGCGCCGACATGCCAAGAATGGATGACTGATTGTAGGTGGCGGGGAGGCTGGCTTTGGAATCGAGCACGAACTTGCCATCGTCCCACATGCGGTAGATGCCGACCGAGAAAAGCTGCATGATTTCGCGGGCATAGTTCTCATTCGGATGGCGGCCGAGCGAGTCATCGCCTTTCTGGTTGCCGCGCATGTCGAGGTACAGTCCCATCGCCGGTGTCAGGCTGGCCGCTTTCAAAAGTCCGCGGAACGTGCCGCTGTCCGCAAGGCCGGCTGTCGGCAGGGCGTAGTCCACCAGTTGGTCATAGTAATCGGCGAGAATGCGTCCGTTATTCTGCAGGGGACCGGTGTTGTTGTTATAGGAAACAACCATGATCTCGCTCAAAGCGAAGGCCACCCGCTGGCGCAACTGATCCGATCCCGTAATGGAATACTTCCACCACGCGTTGGTGAAGAGCGATGACGGATACGGGGTATTGATGTCGGATGTCAGGCCGGCGACCACATCATTGGAAGAGTGGTTGGCGGGCTTGGTGAGCTGGTCGTTGATCCAGCCGCTGAAGCCATTCGCTTTCACATACGCGACATCCGCAGGGCTCGCACCGAAAGTCGCCTGATTGAGGAAGCGGGCGGCATTCGCATCGTTCGTCGCGACATCCGTGGTCGCCGGCTCCGCATACGCCGCAGGGTTCGGCGGCGTTTGCGATCCATCGACGAGCGTCAGGTTGCCGCGGATTTCACCGCCCGGGAACGAGACGGTGTGGATATTGAGATAGACCTTGCCGCGTTGTATCCCGTCCAGAACCTGAGCCACCGAGGTGAAAGTGCCGCCGGCGGTGAAATTCCAAATATAACCGCCATCCGAGGTCTTCAGCTCGGGGTGGAAAGAATCGATGTCGTCAATGTCGAAAACAATCTCCCCAGCCGGATGGGAATCGAAGGCATCGACGTGGAGGTGATAACCCGTCCGCGCAGTCGTGAGGCCCGAGTAGCTGAAATGCAGGACGGCGGACGTGCCGCTGGGATCCACGCGCAGGTTCGCGGTGCCGCTGGCTTTGGAGGTGGCTGATCCTTGCGGCCCGAGATTCGCCGCGTACAGGGTGCCTGTGGAGGACGGTGGCGGCGGGTAGTCGTAGGGCTGGAAGATGTAGCCGGGAACTGTCCCGCTCAATGGGTAGCCTTGGAGCGCGGCTCCTCCGTTTGGAATCAAGGGAGTGACGCCATTCGGATTCGGAGCCCCGGCCACCGACGGAACGGTGCCGATGTCATCCTGGCACCAGCCCATGGTCACATAGTCATCCGCGTCGGCCCCGGTGTTGTGCAGCACCTCGAAGTAGTATTTCTGCCCGGCCACCAAGGCGAGCCACGCGGTCTGTTGGGTGGCGAAAGTGTTCCAGGTTTTCGGGCCTGTGTTCGCCGTGACAGAGGCGCGGCGAACCCTGTTGACTGACTCGGAGTCGTTCGAGATCCAAAGCTCCGC
>JAYTHD010000536.1:0-4019 GCA_043732975.1 Verrucomicrobiota bacterium | reverse complement strand
GTCCTGGTCCTGCAGCGGGGCGTCAAGGTGGTGCACGGCACACTGGCGGAAATCCGGGAGCAATTTGGCGGGGGATCGGTCGACGCCAGTCTGGAGGATTTGTTCCTGAGCATCGCGGCGAATTCTTCGGCCGCTCCGTTGACGGAACCATCGACCCCGACGCCGCCCCTGCTTCCCCCCACGCTGCCTCCCGCCTCGCCATGACGTTTCGGAACATGGTCGGTGCGCTCTGGTATTTACAGTCGCGGTCGGTGGCCAATGCCGTCCGGGTTCGTGTCAGGCGCCTGAAGCAGCCCCGCTACCTGATCGGTGCGGTGATGGGTTTCGCCTATTTTGCTTCCATTTTCGGGCGATCCTTCCTGACGGGAAGATTCCGGCGACCGAATGATCCGCCGGCGGCGGAGGACGGGTTAATGGAGTCGGTGGGTGCGGCCGTGCTCCTGGTGTTTTTGTTGATGAGTTGGTTTTTCGCCAAGGACCGGGCGGCCCTGACCTTTTCCGAGGCCGAAGTGGCGAATCTTTTTCCGGCACCGTTGTCCCGGCGGCTGCTCCTGATTTACCGGATCCTGCGGGGACAGGCCGTGGTCCTCTTTTCCACGCTCATTATTATGCTGTTCACCGGACGGATGGTGACCGGCTTCAATGGCATCTTTTTCGCCTTGGGCTGGTGGGTGATTCTGTCCGTGTTGGGCCTGCATGGCATCGGTGCCTCGTTCGCCGTGCAACGCTTGACCGAGCGGGGCATGGCGAGTGGGACGCGACGGCTGCTGACGGCGGCGATCCCGTCCGGTGTGCTGGTGCTGCTTTGGTTTTGGTACCTCGCATTGCCGCAGACTCCGGCAGCGGCAATGGCGTTCGCGGAGGATCCTTCCCAATGGCGCCTTTTTTCCACCGAGGTCTTTCATAGTGGACCCGCGCCGTGGCTGCTTTGGCCATTCCGCCTGGTGGTGCGACCCCTTTTTGCCCAGGGTTTCGGAGATGGCCTGACCCGCCTCCTGCCCGCGGTTGGACTGCTGGGGCTGCACGTTTTCTGGGTGCTGCAGTCGGCAGTCTCTTTTGAGGAGACGTCGATTGACCAATCGCGCAAAATGGCGGAGCTGCGGTCGAACCGGCGGGCCGGCTCGCTGAAGTTGAGACCGCCAAAACGGGTTCGCGAACCCTTTGCCTTGCGTCCCACGGGACCAGGCTGGGTGGCCCTCTGGTGGAGTGGGTTGATCGAATCCCGGGAGAGCCCTCGACGCTGGTTCCTTTGGATCTTTGGCGCCTTGGTGGTGGTCGTCGCGGGGCGGCTGATATTCGATGACCCGACGGCGCGGATGGTTTTGAGCGGGTTCCTGGGCGTGGCCGCGGGCATCATGATCCTTATGGGCGGACAATCGGCCGCCCAACGATTCGCCCGGGCATTGCGGGATCTGGATGTGGTGAAGGCACTGCCGATTCCCGGGTGGCAGGTTTTCCTGGGCAGTGTGCTGGGAGGGTTGATGGGAATTGTTTTCCTTGAGGAATTGCTGCTGGTGATGGTCGCGGGTTTCCTGGTGGGTACGTCACCGGCGGACGAGGACTTCCTGCCCTTGCGTCACCTCAGTGCCGCCTTGATTTCGGCAGGCATTCTGGCCCCGGTGGGGACGCTGTTCTTCGCCATCCCGGTGAGTCTGGGCTACGTGTTTTTCCCCGGATGGTTTGCCGTGGGACGCACCAGTCAGGATTTGGAAGCAACCGGTCAGCGGATGCTGGTGGGCGTGGTGCAGTTGGGCACGATGGCACTGGCGGTGGTGCCCGTACTTTTGGTGGGAGCGCCGGCGTTTCTGCTGGGCACCTATCTAATAGGGCCGGCTGGAGCGATTGTTCTCGCGGCCATGGCCGGGACTGTGGCACTGGCCGCCGAATGTGCCGCCGGCGTCTGGTGGATCGGCCGCCGCTTTGATGCCCTCGACGCCGCGGAGGAACGCTGATCGCGCCACCAACCAGGAAAATCCCAGCCGATCATCCTAATCGGTTCCGGGGAGCTTCACCGCTGCGCAGATTGGGGCCGTAGATTTGATGCCCATCGGGGCGGCCGCTAAACCAAGGGCTTATGGACGTCGCGAATGCCGCCGACAGCAAGGAGCCTCCGTCATTTCAGAACCGCAGGATCGATCCGGCGGTTCGGGCCCACTTGCGCCGCTGCCTCGGCGATTCGTTTCAGAAATGAAAAGTTCCCCCCAAAGCCACCGATCCCGCACCCCTTCCGGGGGACAGGCCAACGTCCGCGGGGTCCTCGTGCAAACCCTGATTGGGCTGATCGATGCCTTGCTCGGAACGACCCCCTGCGAATGGCTCACTCTGGAACCGGATTTGGAATCCGAGAAATTCGATCTTCTGTGGAAAACCGCCGACGGGCTGGTTGCCGTCCAGGTCAAGACGTCGATCAATCCCTTCACCAAAGCCAACGTCGACACCTGGACCCGGGAAATGAAATCCGCGGCGGACCGCGAAGCCCCGGGTGCCTATTGCCGACTGATCATGGTCGGCCATCCGGCCACCGACCTCATTCGAGACAAAAAAATGAACGAGGTGTTTATCGAATTCCGCACTCTCTCCGAAGACGCGTTCATTGAGCAAGCCGCGCACCGGCTCCATGCCTATCTCGACCGGGAAAATTTCTCCCCGGTCAAAGCCGAGTTTCTCGTTCTTTTGGTCAATTCGCTTTTGTCCTTACTGGAACAGGAATCGATCCGACCCAGCAAGGTCAAGGCTTCGGACTTCCGTGAGAGACTCAATCGCTGGGTGACCGAATCACCGCACTACCAACCCGAAATCGGCAATGCGAATCTGGCCACCTATTTTGATCATGTCATCGAGCAGTGCGACAAACTCGCCTTGAGCGGGATTGACTCGAAATCCAGCGACCCCAGCGTGGCCAAGCGCCTGGCCTTGGCGAATGTCTACATCGATTTGATGACCGAGTTGCGTCGCCCCCTCCGTGCGGAGGAAAAGGCCGCCGCTTCGGAGAAGAACCAGCTCCGAGGCATCGCCGGAGCCGACGACAGCACCGAAGTTTCCGCCTTGGAGGCCGCCGCCGATCATCGTCGACTGGTGCTGACCGGACAACCCGGCTCCGGCAAGACCACCTTTATTCGTCATCTTTGCCTTTGCCTGGCCCAGCATTTCCGGAAGCCCACCGAGGGCTGGTTGGAGCGTCTGCAGCAATCGGGCTGGCGGGGTCCCTCGCTGGTCCCCGTGGTGGTCGAGCTGCGGCACTTCGCCCGTTCGTTGCCCGAAAAGCCGGCCGGCCCGCCCTCGGCCCGGGATCTCTGGGATTTCTTCACCGACCCGGCCCGGCGAAACGAGACCGGTTCGGATCTGGTCATGGAAAACTTCCAAGTGGAGTTGCTTCGCGCCGTCACCTCGGGCCGCGCTCTGGTCATTTTTGAAGGATTGGATGAAGTGCCGACCGGGCCGCGGCGGCATCACGTCAAGCAGGCCATCGAGGCCTTTGCTTCGGGCGCCCAGTTCCGGGCCAGTCGGGTTGTGGTGACCTGCCGCAGCCGCGCCTACGAGGAGGCCGCCCTCCATTTCACTGCCCACCAAAACCCGGCCGCGGCGACTCCCGCGGAATTCACCACGGCGCCCCTCAAAGATTTCGATCCGCCCCGCATCCTCCGCTTCACCCAGTCGTGGTATCGCGAGCTGGCCAAAATCGACAAGAGTCACCAAAGCACCGCCGGGGACCGGGCCGACCAGCTTTACCGCGCCCTTCAGTCGCCGACGCTGGCACCTCATGCGGGCCGGCCCATGCTGTTGACGGTGATGGCCAATGTCCACGCCCGGAACGACAAGCTTCCCCGCGATCGGGCCCAGGTTTATGCGGAAATGGTCGGGATTCTGGCCGAAAGCTGGGACAACGTGCGATTGGGTGAACTCGCCCCCCTGCGCCGCCTGTTGGAGGGCGCCGGGAAAACCCAAAAGGATTTGCTGGGCTTCCTCAGCGAGCTGGCATTCCACGCCCACGCCCGCGATCAATCGGCGGGCTCGGGCCG
>JAYTHD010000535.1:0-7836 GCA_043732975.1 Verrucomicrobiota bacterium | reverse complement strand
TCTCTGGTGCAGCTGGTTCTCGTCGAGCCCGACCGGGGTTGGTTGTCGGTTTCTTCGGCCCCAAGCCCGGCGCAACTGCGTCGGCGGATCTCCGCCTATCCGGGCGGCGAGATTCCAATTGCCAGCGATCCGGCGGCGCCCAGCCGGGCGTTTGCCAAGCTTTTGGAAGCGGAAGGGCGGATGGGGCGACGCATCTCGACCGGCGAAACCTGCGTGGACCTTGGCGCCTGTCCCGGCAGCTGGACCTACGTGGCCTTATCGCGCGGGGCCCGGGTTGTGGCGGTGGATCGTTCGCCGGTCCGGTCGGATCTATTGCAGAATCCGCGGCTGCGTTTTCATTTGGGGGATGCCTTCCGGTTCCAGCCCGACCAGCCGGTCGACTGGCTGGTCTGTGATGTCATCGCCGCTCCTGAGCGAAGCGTGCAGCTGGCGCTGGATTGGGTCCGAGGCCGGTGGTGTCGCCATTTTGTGGTCACGATCAAGTTCAAGGGCCTCTGCGAATACGGCCAGCTGGATCGCCTGAAAAGCGGGCTCCGTCAACTGGGTGCCGACTTCGAGGTCGTCCGGCTGTGTGCCAACAAGAATGAGGCGTGTGTTTTTGGTCGCCTGGCCGAAGGTGCGAACCCGGTCTTTTCCATACCCGATTGAGCCGAGAAATCAGCCTGCGCAGTTTGTTTTAAAAAGTTTCAATATTTATTTGCCTCCTGTCTGCCCCCAGTGAAGGTTGGTGCCAGTGCCTAGTCTTGGCTTCCTTGAAGTCGCGGTGAACGGAGCAGAGAAGTTTGCGAAGCCTGAGGATGCGGGCAAAAAGCGGCATTATTGGTTAATGGTAGTCCCTATAGAAATCTTATGAAATTACGTAGCATCGACACGCGTGCTTCGGCTCGCGGCCTCACTCTTATCGAACTCGTGGTCGTCCTGGCGATTCTCGTTGCCTTGGCCGGCCTCATCATCGGCAACTTCCCGAGCCTGCTCCGCAAGGCCAGCGGTGCCACTTCCGCCAACACGATTCAAGACATCGGCCGGGCGATGAACGGAAAGTTCCAGCTCACCGGTGTCTATGCGGATTACTTCGACAACATTTCGGGTGCCACTCTGCCGACCAACTGCACCAGCCAAATCACCGCGACGGCGATTGGCGCTGGTGACTTGGCCGCATTCAATTCGCGAGGCATTGCGAATGTCGTCACCTTGATGGCGTATCCGTCGGTCTCGCCCGACGCCACTTGGTCCGTCTCGGATATCACCAACGCCATTCCGATCACGGCCGCAACGACGCTGGCAAAGGTCACCGATACTGCGTTGGTTAAAAAGCTGATTCCCAACCCGTCCGCGTACAACACGACCTTTGGGCCATTGAAAATCTACATCTTGGGCGTGGGCAAGAACTGCACACTGGTGGGCGGTAATAGCTCCATGCTGGAGTCGCCTACCCGCACCGGTACCGACCCGCGGGACAACTCCTCAGAATACTATCAACGCTATTGCGCTGCGTTTGTGACGGAGGATTTGAACGCCACCACCCGCAAGGTGACCTTCATCGGCGCCGTTGCCCCCACGGCCTCGGGCTTCGGTCTGACCGACGACAGCACCTCGACCTACAATACCAACTAAGGATTCGATCATTTCCTTTTCAGCCCGTCCTCCGCAGTGGGGGGCGGGCTTTTTCGTTGTTCCAGCGGGATCCCGGGGATGAGGGCGCAGTGAAAACGGTCGGTCGAGCCGTCGTGCCGAGATATGCGGTTCATCGGTCGGGCGACGATGGCCAGGTGGATCTTAGTCGAGCACGGCGTCCTCAGCCGGTTTCACTGCCGAGCTCGACGTTCCAATACGCGAGATCGAGGAAATGTTTCCAGTCGTCATGGATCGTGCCACCAAAAGTCACCTGCACAAACGGCCGCCATTTGGGTCGCTTCGGCTTCCGTACCAGCCGGAGTCCGGCCTCGGAAGGCGTCCGGTTCGACTTGCGGGTGTTGCACGGAATGCAGGAGCAAACGATGTTCTCCCAGGTCGTGGGTCCCCCCCGGTCGCGGGGGATGACGTGATCGAGGTTCAGGTCCTTGCGCTCAAAAATCCGGCCGCAGTATTGGCAGGTGTTTTTGTCGCGTTCGAAGATGTTGTGCCGGGTGAATTTCACCTCCTGGCGCGGGACCCGGTCAAAGGCCAACAGCAGGATCACGCGCGGCAAACGCAGCCGAAAGGAAACTGTGTGAATCGCCAACTCGTGATCGGCCGGGGGGCGGATGGAGGAAAAGTCGCGCCAGGCCTTGAAATCAAAAGTCCGAAAATCTCCACCCTCGTCGCCGAACACCACCTGAGCCTGGCCTTCGAAAAGAAGCGAAAGCGCCCGGCGGACCGAACAGATGTTGACGGCCTGCCAGAGTCGGTTCAAGACCAGCACTTGTTGATTCAGCGCAAAAGTCATGCTTTTCAATCCGAGGTCGGAATAATACGACCCAAGAATTGAATTAAGCATGTAATGGACAGCCCCGCCGGGTGTCAAACAAACGCAAAACCGGACGAATGGTTGTGCCAGTCTGACGGGTCGGAAATTTGGACCCTGCACTTCCCGGCGGGTGCGCGCCCGCAGTTTAGCGGGCCTTCAGTTGTTTGACCTTCTCCCACTTCCGTGACTTGGCCGACTTCAACACGGCATCGGTGACGTAATCGGTCGCCAGGCCATCGCGGAAGGTCGGACCGGCCGGGGTTCCCGAGTCGAGTCCCTGGATGAAGTCCGCCACCTGGTGCACAAAGCTGTGCTCGTACCCCAATTGGAGGCCCGGCACCCACCAGTTCCCGACATAGGGATGATCGCCGTTATCGGAGACGTGAATGGATCGCCAGCCGCGGATCGCGCCGGGATCGCGGTGATCAAAGTATTGCAGGCGGTGCAGATCGTGCAGGTCCCAGAAGATCGACGCGTGCTCGCCATTGATCTCAAAAGTGTAGAGCGCCTTATGGCCGCGGGCGTAGCGGGTGGATTCAAAAGTCGCCAGGGATCCGTTGGCGAACCGGGCTAGAAAAGCGCTGGCGTCGTCGATGGACACCTTTTGCACCTTGCCGGTCAGATTGTGTTTGCGTTCCTTGATAAAGGTCTCCGTCATCGCCGTGACTTCGCGGATGCCGCCGTTCAACCACAATGCGGTGTCGATGCAGTGCGCGAGCAAATCGCCGGTCACGCCGGAACCGGCCACACTGGCGTCGAGACGCCAAAGCCCCGCGCCACCTTGCGGCAAATCGGCGCTGATGGTCCAATCCTGCAGGAATTTCGCGCGATAATGGAATATCTTTCCCAACTTCCCCTGGTCGATCAGCTGTTTGGCCAGCGTCACGGCCGGGCAACGGCGATAGTTGTACCAGACCATGTTCGGCACCTTGGCCTTCTCGACGGCGGCGACCATCTTTTCCGCCTCCGGTCCGTTGAGTCCGAGCGGCTTTTCGCAAAGGATCATCTTTCCCGCCTTGGCCGCCGCGATGGCCATTTCAGCATGGAGATTGTTCGGCGTGGCGATATCGATGAGGTCGATGTCATCCCGGGCGATCAGCTTGCGCCAATCCGTCTCGATGGATTGATACTGCCATTTCTCGGCGAAGCCTTTGACGGCTTCTTCGTTGCGGGCGCAGACGGCCTGCAACTGGACTTGGTGGCCGAGGTCGAAGAAGTGATTGACCTGGGCGTAGGCGTTGGAATGCGCGCGACCCATGAAGCCGTAGCCGATGAGTCCGATACGAAGCGGTTTTTTTGCCATAAGCGGATTACGAACGGAAAATTGCGCCAACCTTGCCACGTTGGGCAAGCGGATTGTCGTTGGACGAACAAGAATTGCTGGTGACGGATGCCGGGAGAATTGACATGCCAACCCGGTTTTTGATCTGCCAGAGTGCCGGATGCCCCGGTTTCTTCCCCTGCCCAAGTCCGGCTTGAAGCGTTGGCTGGCCCTTTTGGGATACGTGCTGGCGGCATCGATCCTGACCCTGATTCTGCTCGCGGTCAGCGTTTACGTTGCTTTCCAAAAGTCTCCGGGTTTCCAGGGATGGGTCTTTGCGAAGATGATGCCGACGGATCCGCTTCCCACCGCCGCCAGCTACCAGGGTTTCACTCCGAACGCGGCCACGGTTCAATCCGCCACCGAGATCTACCAACCCACGAACATCTGGACGATCCATTTTCATTTTACCGAGGCGGAGTATGCCGCGTTGGGACCTCGTCGGATTCCCATGATGTCGATGCGTCCGGCGGATGATTCCAGTCCCGTGCTGCGCAACACAAATGCCAGCCGGAATGGGCTTGCCGGGGTGCTGGGCTTCGAGTTTCCCTGGTCCACCGCGGAGGTGGACTTCGGAGGTCGCCGTTTCACCAACGCGGGGGTCCGCTTCAAGGGCAATGGTACCTTTCTGGGCGGGGTCTCCAGTTACAAAAAACCCCTGAAACTGGATCTCCATCACCGGTCCAAGGGGCAGGCTCTGGGTGGCCGCACGGTTTTCAACCTGGGCAATCTTTCCGCGGACTCCACCTGCCTGAGCGACACGCTGGCCTATGAATTCTTTCGCGAAGCCGGCGTTCGTGCGCCGCGCACCGCCTTTGCCCGGGTCTTTCAAACCATCGACGGGCGATCGGAAGTGCAGAATCGTCTCTTGGGCCTTTATACACTGGTGGAAAATCCGGACTCAGAATGGGCGACGGACGCCTTTGGCACCAAAGGCGTGGCGTTGTTCAAGCCCGTGACCACTGCGCCCTTCACGGATCTCGGCCGCGAGTGGACCAACTATCATGGCATCTACGATCCGAAGACGAAGACCACGGCCGAGCAACGCCGGCGGGTGATCGATTTCTGCCAACTCGTGGGCCACGCACCCGACGCCGAATTCAATGAGCGCTTGGCGGAATACCTGGATCTGGGTTCCGTCGCCCGGTTTTTCGCCGGAGAAGTGTTGCTGGCCAATTACGATGGCATCCTTTCGCAGGGACAGAACTACCTCGTGAGTCTGGATCCACAATCGAATCGCTTTGCGATTATCCCGTGGGATTTGGATCATTCCTGGGGCGAGTTTCCCTTCATCGGCACGGCGGACGAACGGGAACGAAGCAGCATCCAACGCCCGTGGGTTTCCCGAAATCGATTTCTGGAACGACTATGGGCGCAACCGGAGTTCGCGAAAAAGTATCGGGCGGAGTTGCAGCGCCTGCTGGAGACACTGTTTCAACCTTCCCGCCTGGAGCATAGGATTGATGAACTGGCGGCCGTCTTGCGCCCGGCGGTGGCGGAAATGCCTCCGAAAAGGCTGGTTCGCTTCGAACACGCGGTGTCGAGCCAGAACAGCGACGATGTTCGGGATGGCCAGGGCCCGATGGATCCTGACCGGCCCGGCTGGCAGCTCAAGCGTTTCATTCGAGCCCGCTCCGAACACGTCCGCAAGCAATTGGCGGGTGAGGAGGAGGGCGTGGTGCTGCCGCGGATGAAGTTCTGACGGGTGGCAAGCCCGCGCCTTCGGACCTCCCCTTCGCCGAGGTCGTCGCGCTGCTGGGTCGGCCCTTCGTCTTTGTCCCGATCACGCCCCGGAGCCCTTGGCTTGTATGAACGGCAAACTCAGTTCCGGAAGTGCCGATGGCAATTGACGCAGGCTTGCCCGAGCGATTGCAGCAAGGTGTCCCGGAGGCTGATCTCCGCCTTGGAATCCTGCAGTCGAGCGTGCAATTGGTCGGCCAGACGTCGCGCGCTGGCGAGTTTCTCAGCGTAGTCGCCGGGGCGGGCCGCGGTGCTGTCGGTGCGTTCGAGTTCACGAAAATGTTCCCAGAGAAGAGTGGCCGTGGAAGCGGGAGAGGCGTCGGCGTGCCCGGGAATATGGCTCCATTGGACCTGCTGGCTCGCCTTCAACCGGGCAAAGGCTTCGTCGATGGCCACCATGGCTTCGATACGTGACGAGGTCGCCGACACTTCGGGAAGCTCGACAATGACTTCCAGTTCACCGGGCGTCGTCGGGCGAAACGTGATGGCGCTGTGGTACAGGCCGACATATTCCGGGGCCGTGCCGGCGAGTTTGAGCCAGGCAACGGCTTGGTTCGTGGTCCACCCGGCGGTCGCCTCGCAAATCACGGCAACCGCGGTCGGGCCGCGATGCATGCCGTGATGGCAGTGAACGTAGAGGGCCCCGCCGCTGGATCTCGCGGCGCAGGTGAGCGCCGCCACGCGGCTCGGCGGGATGCCGTCATAGCCAAACGGCAGATGGACATACCGCAGACCGTGCCGGCGCGCGGCGTCCACGTCGGGTCGGGCACCATCCACGCTGAGAATCGTCTTCACTCCACGCCTCGCGAGTTCCGCAAAGGCGGCGTCATTCGCGGGGGTTTCTCCGGAGAGAACGCCGGTCGTTGCCCGGAAAAGGTGGTGCAGATTCGGGGACGACAGCGGCATGGCGAAAAAGTTTGTCGGCGTTGCCGGCGCCGTCGTTGCCCCGGCGCGATCCGCGGCAAAACCGAAGCCACCCCATCGGCACCAAGCCATCAGAAAGATTACAATCCGCAGCATCATGAATTGGACCCGCCCACCGGCCCATCCGCACACGTTCAAGGTTCAAGGTTCAAGGTTCAATCCAGACGACGAAGTGGACGTCCCAAGAGGCCCGGTAACGGCGCCCGACCGGAAGATCCGTGTGCGACAGGAGATCTGGCATCATCGGGGACGAAACTCAAAACCATCCCAACTTTTGTCGATTCACCAAATAGAGTCCTCCCAAGACACGCGCGACAAAAACTGCCGACCAAAGAGCATCCAGTTCATCCAGCAAATGTCCGGCGATGGGGAGGATCCGACTGAGCCCAGTGGTCAGGCCTTGAATCGCCAGGACGATGGCCAGGATCATCAGGGTAACGAGGTAGTGCCCCTTGACGGCAATTATCGATTTCACGACCAGGAGGGGATTAAGGGCACCGAGACTGTCGTACATGGCCACGGACAGGATGGCCATGGGAAAATAGAGCAATCCGCCCAGCCCGAGAATGAGTCCGGCCAAGCCATATCCGCCATGGTCGAGGCGCTCCCCCTGGAATACCAGAAAGATTCCCGGCGCGAAGCAGATGACCAGAGTGGCGAAGAACTGAAACCATTTGCCAAGGAGTTCACCAAATCCGGAGAACTCGGGCCAACTGGGCGGGACGTGGTCCCCTGACGCCGTGCCGTGCACGATTCCTTGCAGCATGAGCAGCAAATAGCCCCAGCCGGCGATGGTGAGATAAAGACTGAAGGCCCCGAGAAAGTTAAGGACGGTGAAAAATATGGTTCCGATCGAGAGGATGAATAACCCGTCACCGCGAAACGGATAGGCGAGGGCATCGATGGTAAAGCGGATAAACGAGCCTTCAATCGTGGGCGTCGCGTTAGAGGAGGCGGCTGCCTGCGGAGACAACGCGATGGCTGCGGCCGAGACCGGGGCGCCCGCCAGATAGGTATCGACGGTAACCCAATCCGTCATGCCCTCGCCGTAGACATAATCTTCCACGGTGATTGATCCGACGGAAATCATCGCGCGGATATTGTCGACATTGAAGGGGCCTGTGACCTGACCGTCGACGGAGAGTTGTACACTTTCGGGGTAAGGCATGTCGGGGAATGATTGCTGGCCGCTGAGTGAGGTGCTTTACCAAGGATGTGTCCGGAATATCGACCCCAAAATCCAACAGGCAAAGGTATTCGGGGCTTGAAGGGATTGGTTGAACACGACGGAGGGTAGGTTTAAGTTTAACAGTCGGTTTCGCCCAAGACGGTGAGACGGTGGATTTGCGCGCCCCGGGTGGGCGGACGGCGACACAAAAAAGCCCGGTCTGGAAGCACCAGGCGG
>JAYTHD010000534.1:0-5442 GCA_043732975.1 Verrucomicrobiota bacterium | reverse complement strand
GGTTCCTGCCAGCATTGGCGATTCCTTCGATTCCTTCGGGGCTGAAGCGTCCTATGAAATGGTTCACCGGGGAGATTTGAAGATTGGCGTCATCGATATCAGCCCGAGGACGACCGTGGATATCCGCCGGTTGTCGGCCCTGGCCCAACAGTTGAAGGAGGATGAGCATTGCGCGCTGGTGATCTGCCGCTCGACTTTGGGATTCAAGAATCAGACCGGCTGGGATGATCGCACCCTGGCCAATGAAAGCAGGTTCATTGATATCATTTTTGGTGGCACTGAAAGCAACTACACCAAGCATGCATTCATTGCGGTGAATAAAGACCAGAGGGAGGTTATTGTCTGCCACGCCGGAAATAAAGAGGTGGATTGCAATTTGGTTCGTCTGCATTTCAATCGCCCGAAGGAAAAGAGTTTTGTCGAGATCAAGCATTTCGTTTAGGCCAAAACCTGGCTCCTGTTCCCGCGCCTGCATTCCCTGGGGTGGATTCCCTGACAAAGCGCCGCGTAACGAATGGGGCCCGGCCCCGACGCTCCAGCCAATCGTCACTGAACCGTCGCAGCACCAATCCCATGGCCGTGGCGGCCAGAATGGGAAATCGATCCTGATCGGGGAGCAGACAAATCCGGTTCCAACTCCGGCTTTCACGGCGACGTGATGCGGAAGAGCTGCAACTGCGCCGCCGGCGGCAGGTTCACCGTGCGGGGACCGTCCTGATCCAGGGGCGGCAGTGACTGCGCCACCCGCCACGGATCGCCGGTCAGATCGTTACGCGTCCAAACCCGATACGACCGGGCCCGAGCGGCATCGAACTGCAGGACGATGCCCGTCGGATTTTGGCCGATCTTCAGGTTCATATTCGGTACCGTGACGGCATCCGGACGACCAGGGGAGCCACCGTTGAAGGCACTGGCGCGCCAGGTATTGGCCCGGCCCAGGGCACTGGGCGGAGAACCTTCGTAGCTCAAAACCAGACTCTTTCCCCCGCCATCCGCGGTACTTTCCCAACTTCCTTCAAACCGGAAATCCATTACCGGTTCGCCCAGCGGACCGGATACTGTGAGTTGATCCCCGCCGTTGCCCAGCGAATGGAGGAACCCGCCGACCACGTTGGTGACGCCGGGATGGTATTGCGCAAAAAGGGCCGGATGGCGGGCCACGACGAGGCGCTGCCCGGGACCCAGAAGTCGGGTTTGGGCGGCGTCGAAAACATACTCGATGCCGCCGCCAATGCCCACCCCGCGGAGATCCATCGGCGTGGTGCCTGTATTCAAAAGTTCAATGAATTCGAGGTCTTGCGGATCGACGCCGACACCCGGATCGGCCGGATGAAACATGATCTCCGAGATCACCAAGGGGACGGGTTGGAGGATCAATGTCTGCCGAATGGGCGCGGACCAAAGGCTCTTCAGCGGCGGGTTGTGCGCGCCGGACTTGGGTTTGTGATTCGGGTTGTAGGCCCGCGCGATGATCCGGGTATTGGCGGCGAAGGATTGTGCACCGGCAAAAGCCTGCGCCGCCGGATTCACCGCGCCGCCGGGCAGCCGGGGATCCGTGCCATCCGTGGTGAAGTAGATTTGCGCGTTCGTCCGGGTGGCGAAATCAAGGTTTCCGGGCGCCAGCGAACCGCTGAACGCCGGCGGGCGCACAAACTGGCTGTCGATGAAATCTGTTCGATTGGACAACCAGAGCTTGAGGTCCCGGATTTCCCCGTTGAAGCCGCCCCGGGGTGTAATACGCCACTTTTTCAGTTCCCGCGGCTGTTCGTTGCGCACCTCCGTGGTCAGCGTATCGACCAGTTGATACAGGTGGGACAACCCAAACTGATTGGTCCGCAATTCATCATAGCGATCAATGTATTGCTGGTAGAAATCAGGATCCTTGAACAGCCGGTCCCACCAGGTGAAATTGAAAAAATCCGTCCCCAGATCACCGGAGGTGCTCTGCCAGGTGCGTGGATTCAGGTCGCGACCGTCGGTGGAGCGCAGTGCCCGGTCGAAATCCCAAAGCGGGCCGAAGTGCATCTTTTCACCCCGTGGCTTGTAGAAATAGGCACTCAATCGCAGCGCATCCACGTTGAATGTCAACACGTTCAAGAGATGATGATCGATCCACGACGGAATATCCACATAGGCGCGGTATCCTTTGACGGGGTCCCGAAACGTCGTCGCGTATAAGGCTTGATCGAAACCCTGGAAATACGTGTTCAGATATTGATATTGTTCCGAATTCAATTCATAGCCCTTGGGATCGGTCACCAGCACGGTCTGATGGGTGGTGCCGATATACCCGTCGCTCGGTCCGCCGCGGTCGATCTTGAACATATAGCCGCCCGTCAGGAGATCCGGGCGGGTGACCTCCGGGGAGAGCTTGTCGATATCCACCCGGTGCGGCCCCGGCTTGATCTGCTCCTCCAGCACGTAGATCCCATAGTAATGCGCGGCTTGGACCGGCCCGGAGCCGCGCGTCACCAGATAAACCACCACGAAACGGGTCCGCGGGGAATACCGGCCGATGTCCCGGCTCAACTGGTGCGCAAAGGGATTGTGAATCAGGATCGGCTCAAACTCGTCGGGACCGTAGAGAATCCAGTCCGAATCCTTGGGCATTCCCAGCAGGGCCTCGTTTCGGTCATCACCAAATTCGTCCTGCAGTTCGAGCTTCATGCTCACCTTGGCTTCGCCGGCCGTGCTGGAGCCCCGCGCGGCAATGGTGGCCCGGGTCGTCAGGAGCGGTGTGCTGGCAAAGAGGTTGGTGCCGGCCGCGAAGACCTGCAGGTGGGCGCGGGTGGCGACCCCCAGTCCGGGCCGGCCGGCGTTGAAATCATTGAGCAACAACACGGGCAAATCCGAGGTGAATTCCACCAAGTCATCGGCCAAGGGCATGAAGGTCTCGCTGTGAACCTGTCCCGGCAGCAAATTCGGAACGAAGGCCCGCGCCCGGATTTCCACCGAGGTCGTCAAGGCCAGCGGACCCGTATAGAGCGTGGAGAGGGCGTCGGGCTCAAGATGGTTCGTGCTATAGCGAATGACCGCGGTGGGATCGGTCGTCGCCAGGCTCAGTGTCAGCGTGCCGCGATAGGTCTGGCTGGTCTCGCTGAATTCAACCGAGGGAGCAAAGCCCGGACCGGAATCCGAATTCCGGGCGCCCGGCGTGGGTGTGGGAAAGTAGCCGGTGACCTGGGAGTTTCCGGCCACCCGACCATACGACACGTCCGCGGTCTGGGTGGGATAGGCCGGGAAAACCGAAATCGCCTGGCCCGACGGCGTCGCCAACGCCAGGTAGCCAGCGGATTTGGAGAGCTTGAAATTCGTATGCAGGGGCTGCTTCGTCTGGGACCGATTCTTGCCCGAGGCGTAGACGATCAGAAATCCCCCCTTCGGCACAATCACCGCCGGAAACTGCCACGCCAGGGGCTTCAGCGGATCGATGCTCAATCCCCAGTGTTCCAGGGAAGCGGCGGTGTTGCCGGTGTTTTGAATCTCAATCCAATCGGAACGATCCCCATCGTCATCCCGCAGGGTATGGGCATTGTCCGCCATGAATTCGCTGATCTGGAGGCCTTCCGCTGGCGCCTTGGAATCGACTCGCAAGGACCACGCCACCGAGGCCAGCGGATTCCCAATGCGGGAGAGATCCGTGATCCCGTGGCCGGGTCGCAGCGTCAGCGTCACCGGTCCATCGGGCGGATTGGGAAACTCGAAGACGTAGTCGTCGGGAGCCACCTCGACGACGTTGGTTGCGGGGGCGCCGTTGATCAGGAGATCCGCCGCGTCCACACCTTTTACGGGCTCACTCACCAGAATTTCAAAACTGGTCAACCGTTGGACTACCGCGCCGCCCTCGGGCGCCGTTCGGTCAATGATCGGCGGGGTTCGATCCCGTTCCAGTTCAAGGCTGGCATCAATGACAAAAATCGAGTCACTCAACGCTCCGCTCAATCCCAGAATTGCCAGTTGATTGGTGCCGGTGCGCAGGACGGAATCCACATTGTCCACGTTCAGGTCAATGAACTGGAATTGCGAAGATCCATTGGCTTTGGCGATATTTGTGTGGGTGAGATTTCCGGTCGGCGTATCGCCGCGTCCGATTTCCCTGCCGTTGATCCAGACCACGAAGCCATCACTGGCCCGGACGTGGCAGGTGAACTGGTTAATGCTGGGGAGGTCCGCCAGCACGAAGCTTTTGCGCAAATACACCGTGGAATAATTGCCGCGCATATCCCGCAGAACAGTGCCGCCGATGCCGACAGTACCCACGGACACGGGCAGCCGGGTGTTGAGCCAATCAGTCTCGACGAAGTCCGGCGTGAACCAGTCGGGCGGTTGTGGGCCGGGCTCGGCGGTACCTTTCCACAGGCGCCAGGTTTCCCCGTATTGCACGGGATACACCGTGTCGGCACCCAGGATGGGCACATCGACGCGGGGCAAGGGATCGATGGGAAACTGGACTTCCTGCGCCGGCAATGGCGACGGCAGGGCCGATGCCAGCCAGAATCCGAAGCGCAATGCTCGGAGAAATCGTGGAAACGAAAAGGTCGGAATACTCACTTCGCGCAACCTAATCATGATCTCCGGAAACGGAATGCCCATTTTTGCCGAAGGCGCGGCGGGGAGCGGAGGCGGAAGAGACTCCTCCGGCGACGCCAAGGACGCGGAGAAATCGTTGGGGATGGATCGTTTCTTCCTCACGTCGCCTGGCGGACCGCGGGTCTTTGAGCCACCGTACATTCGCTTGGCCGCGACGCTCGGTGAAGTCCATTTTCATCAACAACATGTCACTTTTAATGGGTTTTATGGGTTTTGTGGAGTGCCAATGGAGCGCCTGCCCAATGCCCACCGTTACTGACGAATGACCACCAAAAACCAGATTCGTGGCCACTGGCGGCGAGTGTCCCCAAGCGATAGTTCTTGGGCGCCTATGCGATCCCGGGGCAGGCCCGCGACATCTTCTGCGGCACCCTCGAATGAGGCTTCGCCCGGGTCCACTGCTACCAGTGTCGACACGAATAACTCCTGGTCATCTCCGGCAAAGGCCCTTCAGGCTCATAATCCCGCCTGGGCGGGATCCTAGGTTCAAATCCTAGCCCCGCAACCAATTTCGTTGCATTGCAACCACTTAAGCCGCTGGATTCCAGCGGCTTATTTGCTTTTACAGGAGTTTCCGGTCAAACCGCCCATTTCTGGGTTCACGGGGGCGCACTGGGGCGCACGCGGGTGCATTTCCAAATAATCGCCAAATATTTGGCCCCCAATCGCCTGAAGGTCTGAGTTTCAAATGGGGGGCTGAAGGGCCGATGGAGTTGGTTGAACTGGGGGTCCAAACGATCACCGAAGTACTGGCGCCGCTCCTGAATGCCGGCAACTCGTCGTGCGTCGATCCGGCCTTCAATGAATCCCGCTGGACGACGCCGGTGGATAATCCGGTCCAGCGTGCTGCTA
>JAYTHD010000533.1:0-2598 GCA_043732975.1 Verrucomicrobiota bacterium | reverse complement strand
CCGGCGTCGCCCGCGGCGCCGGCACGCCGGCCTGTCGATGCAACTCGCCACCCAGCATTTCATTCAACCGCGAGGGGTCGTGGACCGAATTATTCAGGTGCAGTTTGGTCAGTCCAAAACACGGCTGCGCCGACTTGAATTTCAAAGTGAGCGAGGGCCGGTATTGAATCGAACGGAACGAACCGGATCCCTTGGTTTGCAGCCGCACGTCGGCAAAATCATTGGTGCCCACCAGCACCCGACCGGACGCCCGCACCGCACGGTGACCACTGGATCGTCGATCCGCGAGCACGCCCCATTGGTCCGGCGCCACCGTTATGACGAAATGGCGCATCGGCCCCCCGAATAACGCCGTGTCCGACAAAACCGGGGTCTCTGCCAAAAGCGACGTCCCCGCGACCATTCCCCACGCACCACAAAACCAAAACAGCAGCCCACAATATGCCCATGCCGCTTTCACACCCGGACTATCGATAGGAAATCAGCCCACGTCGACCTCCGATTCCGCGGGGTGGGGACACGCTGCGCATCGACACCCTCGTCGTCGCCGAATTTCCATTAATCACCCTCCACCCTGCTGCCCCCTGCCGGTTGCTCGGAAGATCCCGTCGGGTGGCGCGCGCGGACTTGTCGCGGGGTAAATTCCATTTCACAGGGTGGCGAACAATGGCCATCCTTTTGCATGCGCCACCGACTCCTCAATTCGCCGCGGCGCCCTTGGCTGGCTGCCGGCAAGACCTCGGACGGCGAATCCGGTTTTTAATAAAAGAAGAAACGTAGATCCCATGA
Source organism: Verrucomicrobiota bacterium (assembly GCA_043732975.1). Lineage (GTDB taxonomy): Bacteria > Verrucomicrobiota > Verrucomicrobiia > Limisphaerales > UBA9464 > CANIZL01. Next base: position 1,809 of record JAYTHD010000533.1, on the reverse strand, counting down.
ACACGCTGATGAACGCCGATTCCCAATTCCAAAGTCTGGTCCCGGCCACCCCGTGGACACGTCGGGATTTTCTCGTTGCCGCCGCGGCCGCCGGCATCGCCGTCTCCGCCCGACCCGTGGTCGCCCAGACGATGATCGTGACCCCGGCCGACGATCTGGAAACAGGCTCCACCCACGTGAAAAGCCCGGATGGCGTCCAGGTCCCCGTGTACTTCGCCGCACCCCGGAAAGAGGGCAAATACCCCACCGTGCTCGTCATTCCGGAAATCTGGGGCGCACACGAACACATCAAGGACGTCGCCCGCCGGCTCGCCAAGCTCGGCTATTTTGCCCTCGTCACCGAACCCTACGTCCGCATCGGGGATTTGACCCAGTTGACCGAGATCAAAGAGGTCATTGCCGGCGCGAACAAATTGACGGACGAACAGTGCTTCGCCGATCTCGACGCCACCGTAAAATGGGCCGCCGCCCAATCGAAGGCGGACACCGGGCGGCTGGGCATCACCGGCTTTTGCCGCGGGGGGCGGACCACCTGGATGTACACGGCGCACAACCCGCAGATTCGCGCCGGTGTTTCCTGGTACGGCGGACTCAAGGCGGCGCCTCCCGCCCAACCCCTCACGCCTGTCGACATCGCCGCCAAGCTGCAGGCACCCGTCCTGGGACTCTACGGTGGCGCCGATCAGGGCATTCCCCAGCCCGATGTTGATCGACTCCAGGCGGCGCTCGCGGCGGCGGGCAAAGGCAAGGAAAAGGAATCGATGATTCACGTGTACCCCGGCATGCCCCACGCCTTTCACGCGGACTACCGACCCAGCTACCGCAAGGAAGCCGCCGAGGATGGCTGGAAGCGGATGCAGGCCTGGTTCAAACAGCACGGAGTCGTGTAGCACGGCTACCAACTTGGCCGGTGGAACCGCGGCGGAATGCGGTGTGCCTTATTTGTGATCCGCCACCGTCGCGTTGACGGGCGGCATGGGCGGCGGGGGTACACTCACCACCAGGCGACGCCAGGCCTCGCGTTCGCCTTGCGACATGGCATCCCATTTGGCGGCATTGCGCAAATAGTCGGACCGCTCGACCTCGGACAGCCGCGCCAAGCGTTCAAAATTCTGCACACACAATTCCCGTTTGCCGGCGGGAAGTTCGCTGAACTTTCGCAAGGCACGCTCCATGCGTTGTCGTTCCACCGCTGGCAATGCCCCAATTGCCCGCACCTGCTCATCCGCTGTGAGGTCAAACAAGCGCCGGAAATTACCCTCCCGGCGCGTGCGTTCCTCCACCGGCAACGCCTGCCATCGGTCCCAATTCCGCACCACTTCGACAGGCACGGACAAGGCCATCGCATTCGTCACTCCTTCCGCCGGGCGCCAGGCAGAAGCCTGACGCACAAAGTGCTGAATCGCCTCGTCACTCTCCAGCACCTCCCGCTGCGTCGATATCGGCAGGACATCCCATGCCGCCAACCGGCTTTCAATCAAGGGACGGTCCTCTGCCGGCACTCCCCGCAACAACGGAGCTCGTTCGGTCGCCGTTTTTTTCAAGAGCGGTCGCAAGTAGAATCGCAATTGCGCCACCTTGATCTGCAAAATCCGCTGCTCGCGTTCGACGCCGGTCAACGTGTCAAATTGAGCCAATTCCCGAAGAATGACCCCGCGCGCCGCCTCGGATTTTCCCGCCAACTGATTGGTCCGTTCGGTCAATGACGCACGCAACAGCTGATCAAATTGCACGACCGGGGGCAGCGGCGGCGGATTTATCCGCGGGAAAACCGGCGACTGGATCGCAGGGATCAAAGGTTCCGCTCCC